>CAYYGQ010000066.1:0-9237 GCA_964471485.1 uncultured Sandaracinobacter sp.
AGGCGTCGATGCCGACTCCCCATTCGCCTTCGGTGCGGCGCTGGAACATGGCGATGGCCGCCGGGTCCATCTTCACCAGCTTTTCCATATAGTCCCGGTAGCTCATCGACGACAGCCGCCGCCGCTTTTCCGTCTGCGTCAGGCCGGGGAGGTAATCCACCTTGTCGAACATCAGGCGCAGGATGTCGTTTTGCGCTTTTGCCGAAAGCGGCGCCGCCCCGAGCGCCGCCGCCATGTCGGCGCGGCTGCCGCCGCCGCGCCCGCCCGGCATCTTCACCAGCCGGTCGGCGCCGAAGGTCTCGCGGTCGAACCAGGTGGCGGCGCCGAGGCCCATGTCGCGGAACAGCGGATCGTTCGGATATTTTTCCGCCAGCGCCTTGGCGTCGATGCCAAGCTCGGCCATCAGGCCGGCGGCCACCGGGCCATAGGGCCGGGGGCTGCTGATCAGCATGGTGCCGCCGTTTTGCAGCAGGGTGTGGCCGTCGACGACGAATTCGTTCCGTTTGGCGTGGCCGCCGAAATCGTCGTGGTTGTCGAGGATGAGGATGCTGGCGCCCGGCCGCGCGGCGCGCAGGAAATGGGCGGCGGTGAGGCCGCTGATGCCGCCGCCGACGACGACCAGATCATAGGCCTCGCCGGTCGCCTCGGCGTCTTCGGGCGTCAGCGTGCCGTCGCGAAGGGCGTGGGCGTTCTCGAACGAGCCGGGGTGGCTGCCGCGCATCCCGGTTCGCGTCGGCGGATAATAATCGGGCTGGTTCTGCGGTTCGGCGGCGGCGAAACGGTCGCCTTCGCTGGCCTGGCCGCAGCCGGGAAGGGCGACGAGACCGGCGCCGAGCAACAGCCCCTGCAACAGGTCGCGCCGTTCGATCGGCCGGTCCATGCCGAGGCGGCGGTCGCGCTCGCTGTGGTCCGTCATTGCCTTGTCTCCCCGATTGCCGCTCCCGTATTTTCCGCTGTCGCGGCCGCCCTCAGGCCCGCGCCGCCTCTTCCTTGCGAAGCACCGGCTCGATCTCGTCGAGCGCTTGCCGGAAGACGCGGAACATCTCGTCCAGTTCGCCGTGGCTGATGACGAGCGGCGGGCTGAGCACCAGGCTGTCGCGGACGGCGCGCACCATCAGCCCCTTGTCGATGCAGAGGTCGCGCACCCGCCAGCCGCTGTTGCCTTCCTGGCCGGTGAAGCGCTTGTTGCTGCCTTTTTCAGACACGATCTCGATGGCGCCGATCAGCCCCATGGAACGCGCCTCGCCGACCAGCGGGTGCTGCGCCAGTTCGGCCATCTTCTTGGCGAGATAGGGACCGCTGTCCTCGCGGGTGCGGCGCACCAGATCCTCGCGCTCCATGATCTCGATGTTCTTGAGGGCGACCGCCGCCGCCGTCGGGTGGCCGGAATAGGTGAAGCCGTGGATGAAGTCGGTGTGGATTTCGCGCAGCACCTCGACGATGTGATCGGCGACGCCAACCGCCGAAATCGGCAGATAGCCCGACGACAATCCCTTGGCCATCGACACCAGATCGGGCTTGAAGCCGAATTTCTGGAAGCCGAACCATTCGCCCAGCCGGCCGTAGCCGCAGATGACATCGTCGCTGGCGATCAGGATGCCATATTTGCGGCAGATGGCCTCGACCTGCGGCCAGTAGCTTTCCGGCGGGATGATGACTCCGCCGGCGCCCTGCACCGGCTCGCCGATGAAAAGCGCCACTTTTTCCGGGCCGACCTCGAGGATCTTCTGCTCGACGGCGTCGGCGCATTTGCGGCCGAATTCCGCCGGGTCTTCGCCGAAGCCCTCGTTGAACCAGTAGGGCTGGCGCACATGCTCGATGCCGGGGACGAGCGGGCCGCCTTGCGCCTGCATCGCCCGCATGCCGCCGATCGACGTGCCGGCGACGGTCGAGCCGTGGTAGGCGTTCTCGCGGGCGATGACCACGGTTCGTTCCGGCTGGCCCTTGGCCTGCCAGTAGAAGCGGGCGAGGCGGAGGATGGTGTCGACCGCTTCCGAGCCGGAGCTGTTGAAGAAGACGTGGCTGAGGTTGCCGCCCAGAAGCTGCGAAATCTTGGTGGCCAGTTCAATGGTCGGCGGCGTCGCCGTCTTGAAGAAGGTGTTGTAATAGGGGATTTCCAGCATCTGCTGGTAGGCGGCGTCGGCCAGTTCCTTGCGGCCATAGCCGACCTGCACGCACCAGAGACCGGCCATGCCGTCCAATATGGCGTGGCCGTCGCCGTCGTGGATGTAGCAGCCGTCGGCGCGGGTGATGATGCGGGCGCCGCCAAGGTCGCGCATCAGCCCCTGGTCCTGCTGCGCCGCCAGATGGTGCGCCACGTCGAGGCGGCGAAGTTCGGCGATGTTGTAGTTCTTGAGGGTCATGATGGTCTTTCGAGATCGTCAGGATTGGGCTTCGCCGCGCAGCGCGCGGCCGGGCAGTGTTTCGCCGCGCAGGGCGCGGCCGAGCAGCTGGAAATAGGCGATGGAATTGGCGTCGGCGTCGGTCTGCCATTCCGGGTGCCATTGCACGCCGAGCACCGTCGCGCCGTTCACTTTGGCGGAGATGCCTTCGATGACGCCGTCGGGGGCGGTCGCCTCCACCCGCAGGCCGTCGCCGAGGCGGTCGATGCCCTGAAAATGCACCGAATTGACGCGGATGCGGCGTTTCCCCAGCGCCCGGCCGAGGAGACCGTCTTCGGCGAGTGTCACCTCGTGGCCGTTGGCGAACATTTCGTCCCATGTGGCGTCTTTCGGCGCATGGTGGGCGGCGTGGGCGCCATGCTTGCCGAGGTCGCGCCGCAGGGTGCCGCCAAAGGCGACGTTCAGTTCCTGCAAGCCCCGGCAGATGCCGAACACCGGCTTTGAAAGATCGAGGCAGGCCTTCACCAGATCGGCCGACATCTGGTCGCGGCGCGGATCCCACGGGCCTTCGGCGCCTTCGGCGTCCGGTTCGCCATAGCGCGCCGGGTCGACGTTGGACGGGCTTCCGGTCAGCAGCAGGCCGTCGATCCGGGGCGCCACTTCGCTGGCCTGCATCAACTCGGGGAAGGACGGCACCAGCAGGGCGGCGACATCGGCGTGGCGCATCGCCGCCGTCACATAGCGTTCCATCACCGCCTGCGCCTGGTCGTGGCCGATGGTGCGCGTGCAGCAGACGACTCCGATCACCGGGCGGGTCACGGCCTGGTTCCTCCGTGCTGCTGTTTCGTCTTGTGGACCATGGCTTATTCTATCTGTGATCTCAGAATTTTGTCAAGCGGCCATCGCCGGGGGTCTGTTTGAAAAGCCCGGCATGGCTTTCGGGGCTGTGCCATCCCGCTTCCAGCCACGCGGCGCGCCTGGCCCTGCTGGCGGTTGGAAGCGGGACGGAACGGGCTTCATGGCAACAGGCGCTCAGCCCAGCAGCTCGCCCACCGCCCGGTGCGCCATGTCGATGGCGACATCGGTGTAGGCGCCGCCGCCGCTGTCGGAGTTGGCGATGGCGATGGCGCCGAAGCGCTGCCGCGCCGCCACGATCGGCAGCCCCTCGTCGGGGTCGATCAGCGAATTATATTCCGGCGCATAGCCGTGCGGCCAGCGGTTGACGGTGATGGCGGCGATGTCGCGCGCCGGATCGAAGCCGCCGCCGGCAAGGGCGCGGGCCATGTCGCTGCGGATGTGCTGCTCGAAGGTGGAGAAGGGCGTCTCCAGCAGTTCGTAGCGGCCGATCTTGTGCTGTTCGCGCTCGGGGAGGCCGGGGCTGGCCGGGGTCCGCGTCATGTGAACGAGGATCGGCTGGTCCGGCGTGCCGTGGCTTTGGTAGCCGCCGATATGCTGCGCCTGGGAAAGGCCGAAGCTGCTGTGGTAGCCGCCGGGCGCCGACACCCGCGATACCTTGAGGCGCTCGAACGCCCGCCAGTTGCGAAGCGCGACCGTGGTGTAGACCAGCGGCGTCTTGATGAGGGCGTGCTGCGCCGCCTTCTGCGCTTCCGGCATTTCCGGGCAGAGATAGGGGATCATCATGTTCCAGCAGGCAAGGACGCACTGCTTTCCCTTGACACGCCAGGTCTGGCCGCCGCGCCGGTAGTGGATTTCCACGCCGCCGTTCCTGGTGGTGCCGAGGTTGCGCGCCCGCACCACCGGCGCCGACAGGCGGATGCGCACATTCTGCCCCGGCTTGTCGAGCTGGCTGTAGTCGGCGCGCGCCAGCACCACCGATTCGACCCCCTCGCCGGGGATCGCCGCCGGGATAAGGTCGCGCACCAGCAGCCGGGCCACCGAGGCGTTGCCGTCGGGGAAGTGGAAGCTGTACGAACCGCCGGTACGCATTTCATTGCCCGGCGTATAGCCCATGCGCGGCGTGGCGCCGGGGGCCAGATTCAGCCCCTGGAAGCCGGGCAGGCCGCTGCCCCAGCAGTCGAGCGCCGATACCCCGTCGATGCCGCAGCCCCAGAGGCCGTCGGTGCGGTGCAGATAATAGGGAACGACGCCGGGGTCGGCTTTCGCATCCTGTAGCAGGAAATCCTGATAGCTGAGCCGCGACAGATGGTCTTTCTTCCGGTCGGAGGTCATTCCGGGCAGATAGTCGGTGTTGCCGGTCTCGATGTCGAGGATGCTGGCGCGCACCGCCGGCGCAAGTGGCGCCGCCGCCAGAAATTCCTGCATCGCCGCGCGGCTGACGCCTTCGCCGCGCCGGCGGTCGGGGGCGCGGACGAACCTGTCGGCGCCGAAGGTTTCCTTGTCGAAGAAAGTGCCGGAGCCAAGCCCGAGGCCGCTGTAATAGCCCGGCTCGTAGCTGGCCTTCGAAAGCTCCTCGGGGTGGATGCCAAGCGCTTTCATCACCCCGTCGGCGACTTCGCTGTAGGGGGTGGCGCTGGAAATCCCCATGGTGCCGCCGTTCATGATCTGCAGGCGGCCGTCGATCAGGAATTCGTTCCTTTTGGCGTGGCCGCCGAAATCGTCGTGGTTGTCGAGGACGAGGATCTTCGCCCTTGGCTCCGCCTCGCGGTAGAAGCGCGCCGCCGCCAGCCCGCTGATGCCGCCGCCGACGACGATCAGATCATATTCCTCGCCGCTGTCGCGGACGTTCTGGAACATGTCGCCGTCGCGAAGCGCGTGGGCATCCTCGAACGAGCCGGGGTGGCTGCCGCGCATTCCGGTCAGCGTCGGCGGATAATAGCCGGGCTGGTCCTGCGCGGCGCGCTCCGCCTCGGCGGCCAGCGCCAGTTCGGGGGCAAGGCCGAGGCCGACGGCGATGGCCGCCCCTTGCAGGAAGTCGCGGCGCTCGATTTTGAGGCCCATGCCGAGGTCGCGGCCCTCGCCTTGTTTGCTGTCGTCCCGCATGTTCGAGTCCCTCCAGACTGTGATCTCACATTGAACCTGTTGCCGGCGCTGTCAAGCGCTTTGGGCCGTCAGACCGGCAGTTCGTCGAGGCCGGTATCCTCGTGCCCGTCGGAGACGCCCTTCGACAGCGTTTCGCCACGGAAGAAGGCCGGATGGCGGATGGCCATCACCGCCATGACGGCGAGGCCGATGCCGATGATGCCCATGCCGAGGATGAACACCAGGCCAAGGCCGCCGATGTGCGAGCCGCTGCCGAAATCGGGGTCCATGCTGTCGTGCATGGTGCGGATGAAGAGGGCGGCCAGCGCCAGACCGCCGACGAGCGGCGCCAGCAACTGGTTGAAAATGTTGGCCGGTTTTGCGAACCACTGGCGGCGGAAATACCAGACCGAGGCGAAGGCGGTGATGCTGTAATAGAAACAGATCATGATGCCGAGCGCCGTCACCGTGTCCCACAGCACATTTTCCGACACATAGCGCATCACCGCATAGAAGACCCAGGAAATGCCGGTGGAAGCGAGGATGGCGGCGCCCGGCGTCTGGAAGCGCGGGCTGAGCCAGGTAAGGCCGCGCGGCAGCGCCCCGTAATGGCCCATGGCCAGCAGCGTGCGCGACGGACTGACCATGGTCGATTGCAGCGACGCCGCCGAACTCGACAGCACGGCGATCGAGATGAGGATCGCGAACGAGCCCAGCACCGGGGCGGCCAGCGCCAGGAAGGCGTTGCGCTGCACTTCGGGGTTGCCAAGGCCGAACTCGCCCGCCCCAAGGCCGGCGAAGCCGATGGAGGCGGTGGTGGCCAAGAGATAGATGAGCATGGTGACAAAGACGGTAAGCGTGGCGGCGCGCCCCGGCGTGGTGTGGGCGCCCTTGGTTTCCTCGTTCATGGTGAGGGTCACGTCCCAGCCCCAGAAGATGAAGATGGAGAGGGCGAGGCCGGCGGCCAGCGCCCCCACCGAATCGACGGCGAAGGGATTGAACCAGGCAAGGCGGATGGGGGTCGGGTCGAAGGCCATGCCCGAGGCCAGCTTCGACAGCGCCACGCCGCCGAACAACAGCAGCACCACCACCTGAAAGCCGACCAGCGCATATTGCACCGCCTTGGTGGTTTCCATGCCGCGATAGGAAATGATCGAAGCCAGCACCATGAAGGCGAGGCAGGTGAGGATATTGACCGCCGGGTTCCCAGCGAGCGCCGCCAGCGCCGGATCGTTGAAGATTTGCGAGAACATCAGATAGAGAAAATCGACGGCGACGCCGGCGGTGTTCGACAGCACCAGCACGGTAGAGGAAGCAAGGCCCCAGCCGGCCAGCCAGCCGGCCCAGGGGCCGAAGGCGCGCGTCACCCAGGTGAAGGAGGTGCCGCTGTCGGGCATGGCGCGGTTCAGTTCGCGATAGCCGAAGGCCACCAGCAGCATGGGCAGAAAGCCGATGAGGATGATGGCCGGCGCCTGCGCCCCCACCTGCGCCGCGATCGGCCCCAGCGACGCCGTCAGCGTGTAGGCGGGGGCCACGCAGGAAACGCCGATGACGGTGGCGCCGATCAGGCCGACGGTTCCGGGCGCCAGCCCTTTCCTTGTCAGGCCATGCTCTTTGGGCTGTTGTTCACTCACGCGCCTTACTCTCCCTGGCACTGGCGTCGCCGGGCCGTTGGCTCTCTGCGACTCTTTCTTTCGGCGGCGGCGTTACATCCCCGGTGCGCTGTCAGGCATTCCTGAGATACCAGTCATAGTCGATGCTTGGCACTTCGGCGAAAAAGCGATCCTGTTCGATGCGCTTCTGGCAGACGAACATGTCGACGAAGCGGTCGCCGAGATAGGCGCGCAGGATTTCCGAGCGGTCGAGAAGGTCGGTGGCGGCGTGCCAGTTGGTCGGCAGGCGATTGTCGTCGTCGCCGGCCACCGAATAGCCGTCGCCGACCACCGGGGCGCCGGGGTCGATGTTGTTGGTGATGCCGTAATGCGCCGCCGCCAGCACCGCGGCGAGCGCCAGATAGGGGTTGGCGTCGGCGCCCGACAGCCGATGCTCGACGTGGCGGGTATGGGGTGGCCCGGCCGGGATACGCAGCGAGACGGTGCGGTTGTTCACCCCCCACATCGCCGCCTGCGGCGCATAGGAATTGGCGCGGAAGCGGCGGTAGGAATTGGCGTTCGGGGCGAAGATGGCCATGCCTTGCCCCATCAGCTGCTTCATGCCGCCGATGGCGTGGCGCAGCAGGTCCGAGCCTTCGGCCGATTCGCTGGCGCAGGCGT
The DNA here is from genome assembly GCA_964471485.1 of uncultured Sandaracinobacter sp. Taxonomy (GTDB): domain Bacteria; phylum Pseudomonadota; class Alphaproteobacteria; order Sphingomonadales; family Sphingomonadaceae; genus Sandaracinobacteroides. Next base: position 7,556 of record CAYYGQ010000066.1, read on the forward strand.
TCCGGCCGTCGGCGTCGTTGAAGCTGACGTGGATGTGAAAGCCGCTGCCGGAGAGATGCTGGAAGGGCTTCGCCATGAAGGTGGCTTCATAGCCGTGCGTCAGCGCCACGCCCTTGGCGGCGCGCTTGTACATCACCCCCTCGTCGGCGGCGCGCAGCACGTCGGCGCGGTGCTTCAGCGTCAGTTCGAGCTGCCCCGGCGAATATTCGGAGATGACGCCTTCCAAGGGAATCCCCTGGGCGTCGGCCGCCGCCCAGAGATCGCGCAAGTATGGCGCGTTTTCCTCGACCTCGGGCAGGCCATAGACCTGGTGGCGGCTGGGCGGCTGCCCGGTGAAGCGCGAGCTTGGCAGGCGAACGCCGCCGTCGGGCAGGCGTTTGGCGTCGACCAGATAATATTCCAGCTCGCAAGCGGCCACCGGGGTCAGGCCGTCGGCGGCGAAGCGGTCGAGCACGCGCTTCAGCACGAAGCGTGGGTCGAGATCGTTCCAGCGGCCATCCAGTTCATAAAGCGACAGCAGCACCTGGCCGACATCGGCCCCGAGCCACGGCGCCGGCACCAGGGTGCCCGGCACCGGCTTCCCCAGCCGGTCGGCGTCGCCGTCCTCCCAGACCAGGCCGGTGTCCTCGCAGTCCTGGCCGTTGATGTCGTTCACCAGGATCGAGCCGGGCAGGAAGCGCCCGTAATCGAAGACGTTGCGCATTTCGTGGCGGCGCAGCCGCTTCCCCCGCGGCACCCCGCTCATCGCCGTGAACAGCACCTCGAAAAACTGGATTTCCGGGTGCGCCGAAAGGAATTGCTCCAGTTCGTCGCCGTTTTGCCCTTCTGTCACGAATGATTGCCCCGCACGGTAAAAGTGATGGATTTCAGGTCGGCGTATTTGTGCATGGCGTGGAGGCTGCGGTCGCGGCCGAAGCCCGACTGCTTGAAGCCGCCGAACGGCATGGTGATGTCGCAGGCGTCCCAGCCGTTGACCCAGACGAGACCGGCGCGAAGCTGGCGCGAAACCGCCATGGCGCGGTCGAGCGAGCCGGTCCACAAGCCGGACGCCAGGCCGAACACCGTGTTGTTGGCGATGCGGACGGCATCCTCCGTGTCCTTGAAGGCGAGGACATGCACATGACGGACCTGCTCAAGGACAACCTTGTCCTTCTCACCTTCAAGGGCAGGACGGACACGGTAGCGGGATGGTCTCAGCGGCTGGGGATCACGGATGCCACCCTGCGCAACCGGATCAATCGGGGCTGGAGCATAGAGCGCGCCCTGACTGAACCCCCGATGCGCCCGAACGAACGCTTCGTCTTCAAGCACAATCGCCGTGTCATCCGCCGCATCGCCGCCAGCTTCCACCGACAGTCTTGTGAGGCAGCGCGATGACTAGTCGCGGTGAAGACACCAATCGCAGATTGGAACAGTGCTGTTGCCGCCCGACGCCGGGTCAAACTCGCTGTGGCAGTGAACGCACTCTAGCAACAGACGCCCGTGCTGAACTGTTGCACCAAATCGCCGCCGCTTGTGTTCGGCTTCGACTTCTTCGCGGGAAAACGTCTGATCTTCTGCCATCCAAGAAGATGATCACAGGCCGTGACGGACAGCAAGACGAACCGCCGGGGGTAGTTAAGAACCTTGCGCCTCCCATGGGGACCGGCGGGGGGAGGCACGAAACAGAAGTGGAAGGGAAA
>CAYYGQ010000067.1:0-9097 GCA_964471485.1 uncultured Sandaracinobacter sp.
GGCCGGTATCCTGCTTGCCCTCGGGCAGAATGTCGGTGACGCCAAGGTTGGAGCGCCAGGCGATCTTGCCGGAGTTGACATCGACCGCCACCAGCTGCCCCCAGGGCGTCGGCCCGCAAGGCAGATGGTTGTCGGGGTTCCAGAAGCGGCGCGTGCCGGCGAGCGGCCCGGAATTGGCATAGCGCCCGTCCGGCATCAGCATCATCCGCATCGGCTGCGCCAGATTGTTGACGTTGACCACGAACAGCCCCAGCTTCGGATCGAAGGCGCCGCCGTAATAATTGACGCCGCCCTGCGTCCCCGGCAGGTTCACCGTATAGCGGCCAAGGGCGATCGGCGTGTAGGGCACTTCGCCCAGCAGCATGTCGTTGTCGTCGACCAGCGCCTCGCACCAGGCCTTGTGCTCGGGGGTGTCGCTGTAGAGATTGTCGCGGCGAAGCGTGTTCTGCGCCAGCGGCTCGGGCAGCACCGGGAACGGCTGCGTCGGCGAGGTGCGTTCCCCCGGCACATCGGACTGCGGCACCGGCCGCTCCTCGACGCCGTAGATCGGCGCGCCGGTGCGGCGGTCGAGGATGAACATCAGCGCATTCTTGTTGACGGTGGCGACGGCCGGAATGGTGCGCCCGCCCCGCTTCACGTCGAACAGCATCGGCGGCGTCTGGGTGTCCCAGTCCCAGATGTCGTGGTGGACCACCTGGAAATGCCAGAGATATTTGCCGGTATCGGCTTCCACCGCGACCAGGCTGGTGCCGAACAGATTGTCGCCCGGCCGGTCGACGCCGGAGCGGTCGTTGTTGGGGGCGCCGAACGGCATGTAGAGGATGTTGCGCTTTTCGTCGGCGGTGAAATAGCCCCAGACATTGACGCCCGAGCGGTCCTTCCAGCTATCGCCGCCCCAGGTGCCGAACCCGGGCTCGCCGGGGCGCGGCACGGAATGGAAGGTCCACACCAGTTCGCCGGTGCGAACATCCCAGGCGCGGATGTCGCCCCGCGCCCCCAAGGGCGGCGCCGCGTCCGGGCCGCCGCCGCCGGTGATGACCAGATTGCGGTAGACGAAGGGGTTGGCGGCCACGATGTAGAATTTGTCCATGCCGGTCGGCATGACATCGGCGGTCTTGGTTTCGACGAAGCCGCCGGTGCCGAAGGCGGCGTTCGGCTGTCCGGTGGCGGCGTCGAGCGAATAGAGCTTGCCCTGCCGCTCGGCGAACAGGATGGCGGCGCCATGCTCCTTGTCGCCCGGCCAGTAGGCAACCCCGCGGGACGAGGCGCGGCCATTGTCGGGGATGGTGAAATTCCATTTTTCCGCGCCCGTCGCCGCATCGAGCGCGACGACACGGCCATAGGGGGTGGAAATATACATGGTGCCATCCACCACCACCGGCACCGCCTGGCCGACCACCAGCCGGCTGGCGGCCGGGCCGTCGGCCGGCTGCATATGATAGACCCAGGCTTCTTTCAGGCCGGCGACGTTGCCGGCGGTGATCTGCTTCAGCGTGGAATGCCGTTGCGCGTCGGAATCCCGGTTGGCGCTCGGCCAGTCGCCGGGGGCGGCAAGGCTGCTTCCGGCCAGCGCCAGCGCCAGCGCCGACAGCGCCAGCACGGTCGGGCGTGGCCGGCTGCCACGCGTTGCGCCGGTTCCAGCTTCGTGCATCTTTCTCTCCTCTGTTCTGTATGCGGCCCACCGCGAAGCTGCCGCAGGCCCAGCCCTTCTGTTCTTCGTATGCATTTTCCGCCCCGGCACTGGAGCACGCGCCCCCTCAGCGAGCAAGGCCATGGCGCCACTTCGGCGGAAGCGACCCCCGGACACTGTCGCGATAATGGGACATAGTGTGGCCGTTCGATCGCCGGTTATTCATGGACGGCGTACTTGCGGTGTTGGGAAGTCTTGCCAATTCCGGGGTTGAACATGTTCTCGGGGTCGGTGGCCCGATAGAAAGCGGCCAGTTCCGGCGGCGCGCGGTAGCTGTGGCCGACATTATGCTCGGCCGGATAGATGGCGCCGCGCTGGTCGAGCGTTTGCAGCATCGCTTCCTTGACGGCGGCCGCATCGGCGCCGTTCACCAGTACATAATCCTGATGCAGCACATGGCAAAGAAAATGGCCGTAATAGATGCGGTGCAGGATCCGGCTGGCGATGTCCGGCGGCAATTGTTCGAACCAGGCGCGGTCGTTGCGGCGCAGCGCCACGTCGAGCGACAGCACGCCGCCGGTATCCCGGCTATGGAGGGCATGGTAGCGGACGGCGGCGCCGGCCACGACGAAGCGATGCAGGAACGCCTTGGCGGCTTCCTTTGGCGTGCAAAGGAAATAATCGTCGTCGTCGGATTTCCAGCGGTCGAGAACGGCCTGGAACATCGGCGCATCGGCCGCCGCCACCTTCACCAGCAAATGATGCTCGAAGCGTTGGCGCCATTCGCGCATCCGTTTCGGCAAATGGTCGGGCCAGAGGTTGCCGAGCCGGTACATCACCCGGTCGACAAGATTTTCGGGCAGCCATGTCCACTGCGAAAAGGTGGCGTCCATCCAGCCTTTCATGGCGAAGAAGCGCGGCATGCGGTCGGTGCCCATCTTCTCGATCAGCAGGAACTGGTCCTTGCCGTAGCGGTCGGCAAGATCGAAGGCTTCGCTGTGCAGATATTCCCCGGCGATCGGCAATGGATCGCATTCGGTCAGGATCAGGCGGCGCAATTCCTCGAGGCGGGCCGGCGAACCGCTGCCGATATAGAAGGTTCTGGTGTCGGGTTGCAGCGGGAAGGTATCGAGGCGCACGGCGAAAACCGCGACTTTCCCGGCCGACCCCGATGCTTCGTGCAGGCAGCGCGGATCGGAATTATGGCGCGCCGGCGTCGCCGAATCGACATCGCGGACTTCATGCTGATAGCCGGTGTCGTGGGCGACTCGGTTGCCGTCGGCCGGCAAGTCCCGCTGGAACCGTCCGTCGTCGAGCCGTTGCAGCATGGCGACGGGGTCGTCGCCAAGGTCGATGCCCAGATGGTTGACCAGTTCGAGGCGGCCATCCTCGGTGGTGCGGGCAAAAAGCGCATATTCGGTGTAGGCGACACCGCGATGCACCAGCGAGCCGCCGGAATTGTTGCAGACCCCGCCGATCACCGAGGCGCCGAAACAGGACGAGCCGATCAGCGAGTGCGGCTCGCGGCCGAGCGGTTGCAGAAGCCGTTCCAGCTGGTGCAGCGTGGCTCCGGGCAGGCAGACCACCTGGCTGGCGCCATTCACCGGAACGATGCCGCGAATGCGCCTGGTGCTGATGATGACGACATCGCGATCATAGCCGCTGGCAACCGGGGTGGAGCCGCCGGTAAGCCCGGTGTTCGACGCCTGTAGAATCACGGCGACATCGGCCTGGTGGCAGGCTTCCAGCACCCGCCACAGCTCCACCAGGCTGGCAGGGCGGATCACCGCAAGCGCGGGGCCGCCACCTTCCCGAAATCCCATGCGGTAGAAGCGCGTGGCCCGCCCCGTCGTCAGCACCTGCCTGCCGCCGACGATGGCGCGGCAAGTCGCGATCAGGTCACTGGAATGGACCGAATTCTTCGTCAACACTGAAATCCCCTGCGTGCCTAGCTTCAACCTTTGACGCTTCACACAGTATACAGTCCGCTGTCAATGCAGCCTGTGTACAAGCGCGCCGCTGGCGGCGGCGGCACGCCGAAGACGGCCATCCGCCGCGCCGGTCAGCCTGGAAGCGCTGCGATCAGGCGGGCTTCGGCCCGTCCCTTCCCCCGTCCGCTCCATCGTGGCGGCGGCCGATGCGCAAGCCAACGAAGGCCCAGAGGGCGGCGAGCGCCGCGCCGGCCAGCACCACCGCCTGGGTGCCGGAAACGGCCGCCACCGCCGTATAGACCCAGCCGGAAACGGCGTCGGCGCCGCGATAGACGGCGGTGTCGATGGCGTTTTTCGCCTTGTATTTGGTTTCATTGTCGAGCGACGTGAACAGCATTTCGCGGCCCGGGCGGATCAGGGCATATTCGCCGACCCGCCTGAGCACCATCACCCCCGCCAGCATCGGGAAGGTGGCGATCACGCCAAGGGCGCCAAAGCCCAGCACCATCAGCAGCGGCACCGCCGTCAGCAGCACGGTAACGCCGAGGCGGCGCGCCAGCCGGCCGGTGAAGAAAATCTGGATGAGGATGGTCAGCGCCTGCACGAAGGCGTCGATGGCGGCGAACACCTGGGTTTGTTGCGTGCGGTCGGGGAAGGTGTCGCGGACGATGCGCGCCTGCTCGAAATACAAAAAGGTGGTGGCGACGCTGAGGAGGACGATGAATACCGCGATCATTTGCAGATAGCGCGATCGGACGATGAGGGTGAGCCCGGCCCAGATCGAGCCGCCGATGCGCTCGGGCGCCGGCGCGCCGGCACGGGGGCCAAGCCGTTGCCGCCAGCGCAGCAGCCAGAACACGAACGGAATGGTGGCCAGCAGCAACAGGCTGGAGAGCGCCAGCAGTCCGGCCTCGCCGATGCGCGCCACCAGCAGGCCGGACGCGATCGGCCCGGCAAGGCCGCCGAGGCTGGCGCCGGCGGCGATCTGCCCGAACAGGCGGTGGCCCTGGTCGGGGTCGAACAGGTCGGCCATCAGGCTCCAGGCCAGCGAGATGACGAACAGGTTCATGACGGAAAGCCAGATATAGAAGGCGCGCGCCGTCCAGATGTTGGCGGGGTCGAGCGCCAGGCTCGCGGCAAAGCCGAACATGACCAGCGCCGAAAAGCCGTAAAGAAGGGGCAGCAGGCGCCGCCTCGGCACGCGGGCGGCGATCCAGCCGTAGAGCGGCACCACCAGCAGCATGGCCAGGAAGGTGCCGGTCCACAGCCATTGCAGCTTGTCGACGCCGCCGGCGATGCCGAAGGTCTCGCGCACCGGGCGCAGCATGAAATAGGAAAGGAACAGCAGGAAAAACAGCAGGAAGGAAAGCGCGACCGCCGGCGCTTCGCCCGGTTTGGCGACGATCAGGCGGCGGAGCAGGCGCCCGCCGCCGCCCTCGTCAGAGAGCATCGATCGCCTGTTCCATGCGCCGGCGCAGCGCCGCGTCCGGCAGCGGCCCGCGCATGGCCGCCAGATTGTCGTCCACATAGCGCGCCTGCGCCATGCCGGGGATGGCGATCGGCCGGCTGGGGTGGGAAATCACATATTTCAGAAACACCTGCGCCCAGGTGGTGGCGCCGATCTCGGCCGCCCAGTCGGGAAGCGGCTTGCCGGCGGTGGCGCTGAACAGGCGCTCGCGGCCGAACGGCAGGTTGACGAGGACGGCAACGCCCTTTTCCTGCGCCAGCGGCAGGATGCGCTCGGCCGCCGAACGATTGTCGATGGCATAGTCGATCTGGATGGTGTCGAGCGCTTCCCGGCGCAGCACCGCTTCGAACTGTTCATACTGCGGCTTGAAGGACGTGGTCATGCCGAGGAAACGGATGCGCCCCCTGGCCTTCAGGTCGCGCAGGATGGCCAGTTCGGCGTCGATGTCGCGCAGATTATGCACTTCGAGAAGGTCGATCACCTCGGTCCTGAGGTTTTTGAACGACTGCTCGATCTGCCGGAGGCCGGCGTCGCGGTCGTTGACGCTGACCTTGGTGGCGAGGAACAGCCGGTCGCGAACGCCAAGATCGGCGACGATCTGCCCCAGCACTTCCTCGGCCCGGCCATAGACGGGGGCGGTGTCGATCACCTTGCCGCCAAGCTCGACGAAGCGGGCGATGGTGGCGCGAAGCGGCGCCAGCTGTTCGTCGCCCTGCGGATTTTCATAGCGGCGCGCGGTGCCGAGGCCGACGGCCGGCAGCATGACGCCGCTGGCGCCGATCGGCACCATCCGCGTTTGCCCGGCTGGTGTCTGGCCGGCTGGTGTTTGCCCGGCCGCTGTTTGGGCGCGCGCCACCCCGGTGGCGACAGGAAGGGCGGCAAGCCCGGCAAGCACGGCGCGGCGATCCAGGGTCACTGCTCTCTCCCACGGTTTTCCTGTGTGCGGGCATCATCCACAATCCGCAAAAGAAAGCAATCGGCAGAATACAGGCGACGGCAAAAGGCCGGGATCAGAAGGCGTTTTTCGGCAGCAGCACGGCGAACACGGTGCGGAACAGAATATAGATGTCGAACGATACCGACCAGTTCTCGATATAGTGCAGATCGTGCTCGAAGCGGCGCAGCAGCTTTTCCTCGGTGTCGGTTTCGCCGCGCCAGCCGCACACCTGCGCCCAGCCGGTGATCCCCGGCTTCACCTTGTGGCGGGCGGCATAGGTCTGCACCACTTCGTGGAACAGGCGGCCGTTGGCGCGGGTGGAGGGCGCATGGGGGCGCGGCCCCACCAGCGACATGCTTCCCTGCAACACGTTCAGCAGTTGCGGCAGTTCGTCGATCGAGGTGGCGCGGATGATGCGCCCGACGCGCGTCACCCGCCGGTCGCCGCGCGTGGCCTGCCGCACCGCGTCCGTCTGGCATTGATCGACGGTCATCGAGCGGAACTTCAGCACGTCGAAGCGCTGGTTGTTGAAGCCTTCGCGCGGCTGGCGGAAGAAGACGGGACCGGGGCTGTCGAGCTTCACCGCCAGCGCCGCCACCAGCATCAGCGGCCACAGCAGCAGCAGGATGAGGCTGGTGAGCACCAGATCTTCCAGGCGCTTGACGATGGCGTCGGTGCCGGAAATCGGCCGCTCGAAGAGGGTGATGACCGGCAGGTCGCCCAGCAGCACCAGCGGCCGCGCCGCATAAGCGAAATTGGCGAGATCGGGGGCGAGGCGGATACGGACCGGGGTAAGGGCGATTTTCTGCACCACCTGCTGGATTCGCTGCGACGCCGACCAGGGCAGCGCCACGATCACCTGGTCGATCAATCCCTCGCGGATCATCGCCACCAGATCGTCCGAGGTGCCGAACACCGGCAGATCGTCGACGATCACCGGCACGCGGCCGTCGCGCCGGTCGTCGAAGAAGCCGACCAGGCTGATGGTGAGCCTGGGGTTGCCGCGCACATATTGCGCCAGCTTCTGGCCCTGTAGCGATGCGCCGTAGATGGCGACGCGGCTGTTGAAAACGCCGTGCCGCTTCAAACGGCGGATCCAGATGGTCATCGCCGCCCGGCTTGCCGCCAGGACCATGGCCGTCGACGCGAACCATGTAAGCGCCCAGCCACGCGAAAAATCCCCCGTCAGCTTCAGCAGAAAGCCGATGGTAAGCAGAAACAGCCCGGTCGCCGCCCAGCCGCCCAGCACGCGCTGCCAGGCCAGACGCAGCGAGAAATGGCAGTCGACATCATAGGCGCCCATCACTTCGGCGACGAGCGCGAAGATCAGCGCCCCCACGAACATCGAGCGGGCATAGACGGGAAGCATGTCCCCGCCGAGGCTGGCGAACCACAGCCAGAGGGAAAACACCCCGGCGAAAAGGACGATCAGAAACTCCACCAGACGGACGACGAGCACCACCAGGCCAATCGGCACGGCGGTACGGATGGCCGGCCCGACCGCTGGACGGGGGGAACCGAGATTGTCGCTGCTCATGAGGTCCGCAATTCAGAACCGAGCCGCAATTCGAAGCCGGCCCGCAATTCGAAACCGAAATGACCGTGAATAGCTGTAACTTGCGGTTGCAGCCCCGGCACGGCCCGGCTAGCTCTGGCAAGGTGGAAAGACACGGCGCCGTGGGCGCCTTGGGCATATACGGCGCCGCCGGCGCTTTGGACATACACGGCGCCTTTGGCGCCCGTCCGGGAGGGATGTTGATGGAAACGGCCTATGACTGGATCACGGTGGCTATTTTCGCCGGCCTGATCGTGCTGTTTCTGCAACGGTCGGTCGGTCCCGACCGCGACCATATGTGGCCCTATTTCGCCGCCGCCGTCGGCTGCGCGGTGATCAACCAGGTCGGAAACCATGCCATCGACACCGGCAGCCTGGTCTGGCACGCCATTTCGGTGGCCGGAATTGCCGCCATTCTGCTCTTCATCCACTATTTCCTGCGGCCGTTCGGCAAAACCCGCGACTGAGCCGCCGCCGGGCGCCGAAGCCCGCTCGCCGTTGTCGCGCCAGAAGCTCATGCCAGACCGCCCCCGATATCCGCCGCCAGCGGCCGGCCAACCAGCGCCGGAAGCGCCGCCGGATTGGTTGCCTCCAGCATGGCCCTGGCGAATCTTTGCAGGGTGGCGAAGGTTTCCGACGTCGGCCTAGCCACCGTCGAAATCCGCACCAGCACGCCATCGGCGACATAGCCGCCCATTTCGGTTTTCAGCTTCAGATAGCGCTGCTGGTTGCCGCTGGTCGGCAGATAGTCGCCGATCCGGGTCCAGTAGAGGATCGGTTCCACCCGGTCGTTGGACGTGGCGACCAGTTCGCGCGCCGGTAACGCCGCCGCCGCTCGAAGCGGCACCTCGACCCGGCTGGAATCGCGAATCTCGAAGCCGAAGGCGGCATAGCAGACTTCGGGCCGGTGCAACTGCAACTGGTCGGACTGCGTGTTGCCATAGGCGATCACCAGCATCACCGGCAGATCGTTTTCCGACAGATAGAGGCGGCTGACCGTCTGGCTGTAGAGCTGGTCGGCGAGCGTGCCCGCGGCGGCCTCGGGCAGGATGACCGCGTTCGACGGCGTGACATGCCAGCCGCCGATGGTCAGCGGCACCATGTCCTCCAGCTTGCGGTCGCCCAGCAGGTTCAGCCGCTTGCGCGGCTTCAGCGCCGCGGCGCCGCCGGCGGCCAGCAGCAGCGGCACGCTGAGGATCAGTTCACGCCGGCCGATCATCATCGCCTCCATCCTCGCCCCGGCTGAGCCGGCGGCGCAGCGGCGTCAGCAACTGGTCGAGCAGGAAAAACAGCAGCAGCGCCGACACGAACGTCACCAGCCCGGCGAAATCATGGAGATAGCCCTGCGCCACGTCGTTGCCAGCATAATAGGTCAGCAGCACCAGGATGATGACGCGGATGACGTTGGCGGCGATGGCGATCGGCAGCAGGAAGAACAACAGCAGCAGCGAATAGCGCCACGAGGCGTTGTGCATCAGATAGATGTAGAACAGCCCCACCGCCGTCAGGCTGATGATCGAATTGAGACCGGCGCAGGCGTCTTCCACCAGCAACTGATACTGGGCGATATAGAGCG
>CAYYGQ010000068.1:0-9054 GCA_964471485.1 uncultured Sandaracinobacter sp.
ACCGCGTCGTAGAAGCCGGGCGCGCGCATCGCCCGGGGCGCGGCCGGATTCATCTTAGGAACGCCAGCGCGGGAATCCCCAATCGTGGCTGCGGCGGGGGCGGGCCATGGTCAGGCGGCCCCGGAAAAGCAGACGGCGGCGGCAAGGGCAGAAGGCACGAAACGACGATCCATGAAAGGCAGATGGGGGATTCCCAAGGATAGGGCAAGCAAACGGGCTTTGGAACCACTCGCCGCTTGCCCTATAGCGGTTGGAATGTGCAACGCCGAAGCAAGGGGCTGAGCGCCATGCCGGCCGACCTCACGCCGACCATCGCCCTCGTCGACGACGACCGCAACATCCTTACCTCGGTCAGCCTGGCCTTGCAGGCCGAGGGCTTCGCCACGCGCGTCTATGTCGATGGCGCCGCCGGTCTCAAGGGCTGCATCGAAAATCCGCCCGACCTTGTGGTGCTGGACATCAAGATGCCGCGCATGGACGGGCTGGAGACGCTGCGGCGGCTGCGCGAGCAATCCGATCTGCCGGTCATCCTGCTGACTTCGAAGGACACCGAAATCGACGAGGCGCTGGGCCTGGCCATGGGGGCGGACGATTATATCGGCAAGCCCTTCTCGCAGCGCCTGCTGATCGAACGCATCCGCGCCGTGCTGCGCCGCACCGCCAGCCGCCGCGGCGCGCCGCCCGCCGACAGCGCCGAGCCGATCCTGCGCGGCCGCCTCGAAATGGACCCGGCGCGCCACCGGGTGCGCTGGGGCGGCCGCGACGTGGCGCTGACGGTGACGGAGTTTCTGATCCTCGACGCGCTGGCGCAGCGCCCCGGCTTCGTCAAATCCAGGAACCAGTTGATGGACGTGGCCTACAGCGACGACAGTTATGTCGACGACCGCACCATCGACAGCCACATCAAGCGGCTGCGCAAGAAGTTCCGCGCCGTCGACCCCGGCTTCAAGGCGATCGAGACGCTCTATGGCGTCGGCTATCGCTTCGATCTCGACGACTAGATGCGTTTCCAGGCGACCAGGCGGCAGCGGGCGCGGCGGCGCCATCTTGCCGGCAGCCCGCGCTTTTCCGGCGCCCGCTCGCTGGTCACGCGCATCCTCGTCGTCAACCTCATCGCCCTCGTCGTGCTGGCCGGCGGCCTGTTCTACATCGAAAGCTTCCGCACCCGGCTTCTGGAAACGCGCGAACAGGAACTGCTGGCGCAGGGCGAAGTGATGGCGCAGTTTCTGGCCAATGGCGACTTCCGCGCCGGACGGGCGGCCATTCTCGGCGTTTCCAATCCGCGCGGCGTCCGGGTGCGGCTTTACGATGGCGCCGGCGACCTGGTGGCCGACAACTGGGCCAACCCGGCCAACACCCGCTTTCACCTGACGGATCCGGCGACGGAAGGCTTCAGCCGCAAAAGCGCCATCACCGTCGACCGGCTGGTGGATTTCCTCACTGGCCAGAAAGAATATCGGCCGCTGCTGGAGCCGGCCGTCGACAGTCGCGCTTCCTGGCCGGAAGTGCGCGAGGCGGCGCGGCTTGGCGTCCCCGTCACCGAATCGCGGCAGACGCCCGAGCGGCTGGTGGTGTTGCAGGCGGCGGTGCCGGTGCATGTCGAAGGCGGGCCGCCGCCATATCCGGTGGTGCTGCTGACGGTCGACACCCCCGATGTCATCGACCTGGTGCGTCGCGAGCGGCTGACCTCCTTTCTGGTGTTTCTGGGCGTGCTGGCCTTCAGCCTGCTGCTCAGCCTCTATCTCGGCCGCACCGTCGTGGTGCCGCTGCGGCAACTGGCGCTGGCGGCGCACCGGGTGCGGCTTGGCCGCCAGCGCGACGTGGTGGTGCCGCGCCTGCCGCACCGCACCGACGAGATCGGCGAACTGGCGCGCGCCCTCGCCGACATGACGGCGGCGCTTCGCCACAGGATCGACGCCACGGAAAGCTTCGCCGCCGACGTGGCGCACGAACTGAAGAACCCGCTCGCCAGCATCCGCAGCGCCGTCGAAGCGCTCGACAGCGTGCGCGATGCCGGCGCCCGCCGCCAGTTGTTCGGCCTGATCGAAGCCGACGTGCGGCGCATCGACAGGCTGATCACCGATATTTCCGCGGCCTCCCGGCTCGACGCCGAAATGTCGCGGGCGCGGTTGCAGCCGGTCGATGTCGGCCAGTTGGTGCAGGGGCTGGTCGAGGCGCAGACCGCGGTCGGCCCGCTCGACAGGGATGTCGTCATCGAGACCGGCCGCCTGGATTCCCGCCCGGCGCTGGTGACGGCCGACGCCGATCGCCTTGCCCAGGTGGTGCTGAACCTGATCGACAACGCCGCCGGCTTTTCGCCGCCCGGCGGCCGCATCCGCGTCACCGTCGGCCACAATGATCCCTATGTGGAAATCCGTGTCGAGGACGAGGGCCCGGGCATCCCCGAGGAAGCGCGCGAGGCCATTTTCGAGCGCTTCTATTCCGAACGCCCGCGCGACGAGGATTATGGCAAGCACAGCGGCCTTGGCCTGTCGATCGCGAAAGCCATCGTTGAGGCGCTCGATGGCCGCATCCATGTCGAGGACCGGGCGGCGGGCGAACCGGGCGCCGTCCTTGTCGTGTCGCTGCCGGCGCTCTGATGGTGGCGCCGCTTCATGGCACGGCGGTGGCCATCGCTGGCCGGGGGGTGCTGCTGCTTGGGCCTTCGGGCAGCGGCAAATCCGATCTGGCCATGCGCCTCATCGACCGCGGCGCCCGCCTCGTGGCCGACGATTATGTGCTGGCGCTGCCAAGGGGTGGCCGCCTCTATCTGTCGGCGCCGCCGGCCATCGCCGGGCGGATCGAGGTTCGCGGCCTTGGCCTGTTGTCGCTGCCGGCGCTTGGCGATGTGCCGGCCGCCCTTGCCGTCGATCTCGAACATCCGCCCGAACGCCTGCCGGATGCGGCCGCCATGGCGATTTCCGGGGTGGAGCTGCCGCTTGTCCGCCTGCGCCCGTTCGAGGCGTCCGCCCCGGTCAAGCTGGAGTGGGCGTTGGCGCGGACCGGCTTCCCGGCCTAAGGTGGCGGCATGAACGGCGAACAGGGCGAATCCGCGACCCCCCCGGTGCTGCTGGTGACGGGGCTTTCCGGCGCCGGCAAATCGACTTCGCTGAAGGCGCTCGAGGATCTGGGCTACGAGGCGGTCGACAATCTGCCGCTGTCGCTGCTGCGGCCGTTGCTGACCGGGGGCGGCCGCCAGCGGCTGGCCATCGGCATCGACGCCCGCACGCGCGCCTTCACGCCGGCCAATGTGCTGGACGTGGTGGCCGCCTGCGCGCTCGATGGCCGCACAGTCCGCATCCTCTATCTCGATTGCAGCGACAATGAATTGATCCGCCGTTTCTCCGAAACCCGCCGCCGCCACCCGCTGGCGCAGGACCGGCCGGCGGCCGACGGCATCGCCCTCGAACGCGAGCTGCTGGCCGAGCTTCACCGCGCCGCCGACGTGGTGATCGACACCAGCGACCTTGGCCTGCACGATCTGCGCCGGGCCATCGCCGTGCGCTTCGCCGGGGCAGACGACCGCCGCTTCACCCTCACCGTCGTCAGCTTCGGCTATGCGCGCGGCGTGCCGCGCGACGCCGATCTGGTGTTCGACATGCGCTTCCTTAAAAATCCGCACTGGGTGCCGGCGCTGCGGCCGCTCACCGGCAGCGATCCCGAAGTGCGCGATTTCGTGGCGCAAGACCCGGATTTCGGCCCGGCGTTTCAATCCATCCTCGGGCTTCTAAGCTTGCTGCTGCCGGGCTATCAAAGGGAAGGCCGGGCCTATCTTACCGTCGCCTTCGGTTGCACCGGCGGGCGGCACCGTTCGGTGGCGACGGCCGAGGCCATGGGAAAAGCGCTCGGAGACGGGGGCTGGCCCAATATGGTCGTGCATCGGGACCGGGCGGCGACGCCGCTGCCGGACCCGGTGGGGAAGAAACCTGGGGACGAAGGGGAAGAAAGCCGATGATCGGCCTGGTATTGGTGACCCATGGCCGGCTGGCCGTCGAGTTCGTCGCGGCGATGGAGCATGTCGTCGGGCCGCAGGCGCAATGCGCCGCCGTCTGCATCGACGCCAACGACGACATGGAGGAAAAGCGCGCCGAAATCGCCGCCGCCGCCGCCACGGTCGATTCCGGCCATGGCGTCATCGTGCTGACCGACATGTTCGGCGGCACGCCGTCGAACCTGGCCATTTCGCTGCTGGGGCAGCCCAATCTGGAAGTGATCGCCGGCATCAACCTGCCGATGCTGATTCGCCTTGCCGGGGTGCGCGCCAGCCGCGGCCTTGCCGAAGCGGTCGATCTCGCCCAGGAAGCCGGCCGCAAATATATCAGCGTTGCCAGCCAGTTGCTTGGTGACGCCAGTTGAGCATCGGGCAAGCCATGGTGGCCGGCCCGCTCGCACTGGAAATCCGCAACCGCCGCGGCCTCCATGCCCGCGCCAGCGCCAAATTCGTCAACCTGGTCGGCCAGTTCGACGCCATGGTGACGGTGTCGAAGGATGGCGCCGATGTCGTCGGCACGTCGATCATGGGGCTGCTGATGCTGGCGGCCGCCTGCGGCGACCAGATCGAAGTGCGCGCCGAAGGCCGCGACGCCGAGGCGGCGCTGGCCGCCATCGCCGGGCTGGTCAGCGACCGTTTCGGCGAGGAGTGATCAGCTTCCGGCGGCCTCGCTCTGCAACTGGATATAGTTGGGCAGGCCCTGGTCGCGGATCATCTGCTGCTGCTTTTCCAGGAAATCAATGTGGCGCTCCTCGTCTTCGAGGATGTCTTCCAGCAATTCCCGGCTGGCGAAGTCGCGGACGGATTCGCAATAGGGAATGGCTTCCTTCAGCAACTGCACCGCCTCCACTTCCAGGTCGAGGTCGCCTTGCAGCAATTCCGGCACATTCTCGCCGATGCGAAGGCGGTTCAGGGTTTGCAGGTTGGGCAGCCCCTCCAGGAACAGGATGCGGTCCATCAGCCGGTCGGCGTGTTTCATCTCGTCGATGGATTCCTGATATTCGAACTTCGCCAGCTTGCCGATGCCCCAATTGTCCAGCATCCGGTAGTGGAGGAAATACTGGTTGATGGCCGTCAGCTCGCCTTTCAGCGCCGCGTTCAGATAATCAATGACCTTCTTGTCGCCCTTCATGGCATGTCCTTCGGCTGTTCCTGGGCTTCTGGCTACGCCTTTTTCAGACGAAAAACAAGCAAGATCAGATATTTGATTGCTATCCGCTCTGAATTGCAGTTGCAATTGCGCCCTTGCGCGGCCGCCCCGATGCTCTAAAGCGTGGCGCCATGAACGACACACGCCCGGCGGCAGATTACCGCCACACCGTCTTCCTGCCGAACACGGCCTTCCCGATGAAGGCCGGCCTCGCCAAAACCGAGCCGCGCCTGCTGGCGCGCTGGGCCGAGGAAGGCGCCCACGAGACATTACGCCGGCAGCGGGAAGGTGCGCCGCGCTACATCCTCCACGACGGCCCGCCCTATGCGAACGGCGACATGCATCTGGGCCATGCCATGAACCATATTCTGAAGGATTTCGTGGTCCGCAGCCGCACCATGCTGGGCATGGACGCCCCCTATATCCCCGGCTGGGACTGCCACGGCCTGCCCATCGAATGGCGCGTCGAAGAGGAGAACCGCAAGAAAGGCATCCAGAAGGGCGAGGTGGACCCGATCACGTTCCGCCAGCAGTGCCGCGACTATGCCGCGCACTGGGTGAATGTGCAGCGCGCGCAACTGAAGCGCCTCGGTGTCTGGGGCGACTGGGACAATCCCTATCTTACCATGGACTTCGGCTCGGAAGCGACGATCGCGTCTGAACTGCTGAAATTCGCCGAGAGCGGGCAACTATACCAGGGTGCGAAGCCGGTGATGTGGTCGCCGGTGGAACAGACCGCGCTGGCCGAAGCCGAAGTCGAATATGAGGAAGTAACCTCGACGCAGATCGACGTGGCGTTCGAGATCGTGGAAGCACCGAACGCCCCCGAACTGGTGGGCGCTTACGCCGTCATCTGGACGACGACGCCATGGACGCTGCCGGTCAATCGGGCGCTCGCCTATGGCGAAAGCATAAAATATGTCGTGTTAGAGTTTGATGGCAAGCGACTTCTGGTTTCCAAAGAGTTAGTTTTCCCGCTCTTCTGCCGCTGGAGAGGGACTGGCAACAATGACGTCTTAGATGCTGTCCTTAAGCAGGGAGAAGACGGTCCGCGTGGACTAGATAGATATATTCGTGCAGAGATTGATGGTGTCGCCTTGGCCGGCGCCGTCGCCCGCCACCCGTGGCACGCCATGGGCGGCTTCTTCGCCGAGCCGCGTCCGCTGCTGCCCGGCGATTTTGTCACCACCGACAGCGGCACCGGCCTTGTCCACATGGCGCCCGACCATGGCGAGGACGACTTCTTCCTCTGCAAGAAACACGGCATCGAGCCGCTGTTCGTCGTCGCCGGCGACGGCCTTTATCGGGCCGACTGGCCGGTGGTCGGCGGCCAACACGTCTACAAGGTGAACGCCCCCGACGGCCCGGTGTGCAATGCGCTTCGCGACGCCGGAGCGCTGCTGGCGGCCAGCGCCGACTATCGCCACAGCTATCCGCATAGCTGGCGCTCCAAGGCCAAGCTGATCTACCGCTGCACGCCGCAATGGTTCGTCGCCATGGACCGCGATCTTGCCGACGGCACCACCCTTCGGGGGCGCGCCTTGCAGGCCATCACCGACACCCGCTGGTTCCCGGCGCAGGCCGAAAACCGCATCCGCTCGATGGTGGAGGGCCGGCCCGACTGGGTGCTGTCGCGGCAGCGCGCCTGGGGGGTGCCGATCCCGCTGTTCGTGAAAAAAGGCACGGGCGACTATCTGCGCGACCCGGACGTCAACCGCCGCATCGTCGAAGCGATCGGCCGGGAAGGCGCCGACATCTGGTGGACGCACGACCCGCAAACGCTGCTGGGCAGCCAGTATCGCGCCGAAGATTACGAACAGGTGCGCGACATCCTGGATGTCTGGTTCGATTCCGGCTCCACCCATGCCTTCGTCACCGAAAAGCGCCTCGGCGCCGAACAGGCCGATCTCTACCTCGAAGGCTCGGACCAGCATCGCGGCTGGTTCCAGTCGTCGCTCCTGGAATCCTGCGGCACCAGGGGCAGGGCGCCCTACAAGGGGGTGCTGACCCACGGCTTCACGCTGGACGAGCGCGGGCGGAAAATGTCAAAGTCGCTGGGGAACGTCATCGACCCGCTGAAGCTGATCGACGACAGCGGCGCCGATGTGCTGCGCCTGTGGTGCGCCTCGGTCGATTTCACCGAAGATGTGCGGCTGGGGAAAGCCATGCTGCAAACGGCCATCGACAGCTATCGGAAGCTCAGGAACACGCTGCGCTATCTGCTGGGCGCGCTCGATGGTTATGCGGAAACGGAAGTGCTGCCGGCGGCGGAGATGCCGGAACTCGAACGCTATATCCTGTCGCGCCTGGCCAGCCTCGATGGCGAGCTTCGCAGCCTGGTCGAATCGCACGCCTACAACCGCTATCTGTCGGCCATTCTTTCCTTTGCCAACAGCGACTTGTCGGCGTTCTTTTTCGACGTGCGGAAAGACGTGCTTTATTGCGACCCCGCCGCTTCGCCGCGCCGCCGCGCCTATCGGACGGTGCTGGCCACGCTGTTCGACGCCTTGTGCGCCTGGCTCGCCCCGATATTGGTGTTCACCACGGAAGAAGCGCACGAAGCCCGCCATGGCCCCGGCACGTCGGTGCACCATGGCCGCTACGCCGCCATTCCGGCCGCATGGCGCGACGCGGCGCTGGAAGCGCGCTTCGGGCGCCTTCTTGAACTGCGCTCGCTGGTGACGCAGGCGATCGAGCCGATGCGGCGCAACAAGGAAGTCGGCTCGTCGAACGAGGTGATGGCGCGGCTGCGGCTGGGGGCCGCGGACGCGGCGCTGGTGGAATCGGTCGATTTCGCCGAATTCTGCATCGTCGGCTCGGTCGCGGTGGAGATCGGCGACGGCCCGGCCGTCGAGGCGCTGGTGTCCGCCGACCCGAAATGCGCGCGCTGCTGGCGGCATCTGCCCGACGTGGCGCCGGCGAGCGGCCTCTGCGGGCGCTGCGCCGAAGCGGTGGCGGACGCGCGCCCGTGAAGCGGCTGCCGTGGCTGCTGGCAGCAATGGTGTTCGTTGCCGACCAGTTGGTGAAATACTGGATCATCCACCTGCTGCGCCTACCGGAACGGGGCAGCTGGCCGCTGCTGCCGTTCCTGTCGTTCAGCTGGGTGGAAAATCGCGGTGTTTCCATGGGGATGCTGACCGCCGGCACCGATTTCGGCCGCTGGCTGCTGGTTGGCCTGACCGCGATCATCGCCCTTGTCGTCGTCGTCTGGATCCGCCGCGAACGGGGAAGGGCGGAAGGCATCGCCCTGGGGCTGGTGCTGGGGGGCGCGCTCGGCAATATTCTCGATCGAATCCGATTCGGCTATGTGGCCGACTTCATTCATTTGCACGCCGGCGCCTGGTCCTTCTATGTATTCAACATTGCCGACGCCGCCATCACCATCGGGGTTGCAATCCTGCTGTTCCAGGCGATCGTCCGCCGCAAGGACGGAGAGAGGAAAGAAACGACAGATGCGTAATCTTCTGCTTCTGGCCGCGGGCG
Source organism: uncultured Sandaracinobacter sp. (assembly GCA_964471485.1). Taxonomy (GTDB): domain Bacteria; phylum Pseudomonadota; class Alphaproteobacteria; order Sphingomonadales; family Sphingomonadaceae; genus Sandaracinobacteroides. The sequence goes on from CAYYGQ010000068.1 coordinate 8,625, forward strand.
CGGCCCTTCTGGCCGGCTGTGCAAGCGGCGGCATCGCCAACCGCAACAGCCCGGACGAATTCGCCGTCACCCGGCAGGCGCCGCTGGTGATCCCGCCCGACTATGCGCTGGCGCCGCCAAAGCCGGGCGACCCGCGCCCCATCGCCAACGACAGCCAGCAGCAGGCGCTGGAAGCGCTGTTCGGGCCAGGCGTGCAACTGCCGCCCAAATCCGAAATCGAGAACCGCATGCTGTCGGATGCCGGCGCCGTCAGGGTGGATCCGGCAATCCGCAACACCGCCGCCAACCCCGGCGGCGCCCGGGGCACGACGGTGGTCGACAAGGGCGAATTCCTGCGCGAGCTGATGGATGCGCCGGCGGCCACCCGCAACCCCGAAGTGGCGCGCGTGACGGTGCCGGAATAGGTCCGTTCCGCACCGGTCTCCGGTTT
>CAYYGQ010000069.1:0-9045 GCA_964471485.1 uncultured Sandaracinobacter sp.
CCGGATGCAAACCGAATCGGTGGCGCTGGTGTCGGATGCGGGGACGCCGCTGGTGTCGGATCCGGGGCACGAGCTGGTGCGGGCGGCGCGGGCCGCCGGCGTTGCCGTCACGGCCGTTCCCGGCCCTTGCGCCGCCATCGCCGCCCTTTCGGTGTCGGGCCTGCCGGGCGGGCGCTTCCTGTTTGCCGGCTTCCTGCCGGCCAGGGACGTGGCGCGGGCGCGCGAGATCGCGCTGCTGGCGGCGGTGCCGGCGACCCTGGTGTTTTACGAATCGGGCCAGCGCCTGGCGGCGACGCTGCGGGCGCTGGCCGAAGCGCTGGGCGAGCGGTCGGCCTTTGTCGCCCGCGAACTGACCAAGCTGCACGAGGAAGTGGTGGCGGGGACGCTGGCCGAGCTGGCGGCGCGCTACGAAGCGCAGGCGCCAAAAGGCGAAATCGTGCTGCTGGTGGCGCCGCCGCAGGCAGAGCGCCCGGCGGCGGATGCGCTCGACCAGGCGTTGCGGACGGCGTTGCAGACATTGCCGGCCGGCAAGGCGGCGGCGAGCGTGGCCGCTGCCCTCGGGCTGCCACGGGCCGAAGTCTATGCGCGGGCGCTGGAGTTGAAGCAGGGATGAGCCGGCCCCTGAGTCGGTCTCTGAGTCGGTCTCTGCGCCGACAGGCCGCCGAGCGGCGCGGCCGGCGCGCCGAGCGCATCGCCGCCTGCTGGCTGTGGCTTCGGGGCTGGCGCATCCTGGCGCGGCGCCGGCGGCTGCCGATGATCGAGATCGACCTGGTGGCGCGGCGGGGAAATGTGCTGGCCATTGTCGAGGTGAAGCGGCGCGCCACCATCGACGAGGCGTTGCTGGCGCTGCGCCCGGAAGCGGCGCAGCGCTTGCAGCGGGCGGCGCGGCAACTGGCGGCGGAAGCCGGCGGGGCGACTGTTGCCCGGGTCGATCTTGTCGCCATCGCCCCCTGGCGCTGGCCGGTGCATGTGCCGGGCGTCGGCGCTTGAGGGTGCCCCCCTTGCGCTTGCCCCCCTTGAGCTTGAATGGTGGGCCTTCTATCAGCCGTCCATGACCAGACCGCTTCGCATCGCCGTGCAGATGGACCCGCTGGAGCGGATTCACCTGGCGGGCGATTCCACCTTTGCCCTGATGCTGGAAGCGCAGGCGCGCGGGCATCGGCTGTTCCATTATCTGCCCGAGCAGCTCGACTGGGCGGAGGAGCGGATCGTCGCCATGGCGCGCCCCGTCGAGGTGATGCGCCCGGCCCGGCCCGGCGACCGGCATTTCCGCTGGACCGGCGAGGCAGCGGCGCTGGAGCTGGCGCGCGATGTCGATGTGGTGCTGATGCGCCAGGATCCGCCGTTCGACCTTGGCTATATCACCGCCACCCATCTGCTGGAGCAGGTGCAGCGGCAGGGCGTGCTGGTGGTGAACGATCCGGCCGCCGTCCGCAACGCGCCGGAAAAGCTGTTCGTGCTGAACTTCGCCGACCTGATGCCGCCCACCCTCATCACCCGCTCGCTCGAGGCCGCCGAGGCATTCCGCGCCCGGCATGGCGAAGTGGTGGTGAAGCCGCTCTATGGCTATGGCGGCGGCTCGGTGTTCCATCTGGCCGCCGACGACACCAACCTCGGGCCGCTCGTCGAACTGTTCGACAAGCTGTGGCCGGAGCCGTTCATCGTACAGGCGTTCCTGCCCGACGTGGCGAAGGGCGACAAGCGCATCGTGCTGGTGGACGGCGAGACGGTCGGCGCCATCAACCGGCTGCCGAAGGCGGGCGAGATCCGCTCGAACCTGGCGGTCGGCGGCTCGGCGCACGCGACCGAGCTAAGCGCCGACGAACGGCGCATCTGCGAGCGGCTCGGCCCCGAGCTGAAGCGGCTGGGGCTGATGTTCGTCGGCATCGACGTGATCGGCGGGCGGCTGACGGAAATCAACGTCACCTCGCCGACCGGGATCGTCGCCATCGACGGCTTCAACGGCACCAACATCCCCGCCATCTTTTGGGAACGGGTGGAAGCCCTGGGGCGGGCGCGCTGAGCGCCTGCTTTACCTTGAAGTCTGTTCCATCCCGCTCCCCCTCCCAACCACCCAGTGCAACTGTACCCTATGGGTGGTTGGGAGGGGGAGCGGGATGGAACAGCCCTGAAAAGCCCATGCAGGCGCGTTTCAGACAGACCGGGAGACATTTTTTCATGAAGGGCCGGCCATGACGGACTGGATCGGTTTCCTGATCGAGAATGGCGGCTATCTGGCCGTCTTCGCGCTGATGCTGATGGAGACGGTGTTCCCGCCGATCCCCTCCGAAGTGATCATGCCGCTGGCCGGTCTTCACGCCGCGCAGCAGCAGGGGTCGCTTGCCGGCGTGATCCTTGCCGGCACCCTTGGCGCCATGCTCGGCAATATCTTCTGGTTCTGGATCGCCTGGAAGCTCGGCCTCGACCGTTTCGAGCAGTTCCTCATCCGCTATGGCCGCCTGTTCACCATGGACGCCGCCGAAATCGCCCGCGGCCGCCGGCTGTTCGAGCAATATGGCGGCGGCCTGGTCGGCGTCGGCCGGGTCATCCCCACCATCCGTTCGCTGATTTCGGTGCCGGCCGGGCTGGTGCGGATGAACGTCCGCAGCTTTCTGATCTTTTCGGCCATCGGCACTTTTTTCTGGACCATGGGGCTGGCCGTCGCCGGCTATCTGCTGGGCAACCGCTTTTCTGAAGTGGACAAGGTGCTGGGTCCGCTGTCGACGCTGGTGCTGGTGGGCTGCTTCCTGATCTACCTCTATCGGGTGATCATGTGGAAGAAGTGGAAACGGTAAGCAGCTTCTGGAGCCGGGTCGCGCTTTCCAGCCGCTTTTCATGCGCTTCGTCGAGCTGGAAGCGGCGGTCGCAATAGGGGCAGTCGACGAAGCCGCGGGCGTCGATCTGCAACCAGATGCGCTGATGCCCCAGCGCCGGGTGGCCGCCGTCGCAGCAGACGCGGCGCTTGTGGACGGCAACGGTTTCGGGTGGCGGAATGCTGTGCATGGCTTTCTCTAGCGCCGGACGGCCGCTCAGGAAAGACCTGTCAAAGGCCCGCGACGATGGCTGCGGCAATGGCGGCGCGGCGCCGGAGGACAAAGGCTGTCCTACAACAACCATTTTGGTTATTTATTGGCCATGAACAAAAGCGAACAGGCGCCGGCCGGGGCCGGAAAAACCAGCATCGGCATCGAACGCGGCCGCATCGGCTCGACCGCGTCGGGGGCGCGCGCCCGGCATCGCGCCGGCCTTTCCGCCGAGCAGCGGGCCTTGCTGGTGCATCTGATGCTGGAACGCGACGGCCTGGCCGGCGCCTGCGTTACCGCCGGCGTCAAGCTTGGCGTGGTGCTGGCCGAGCGGCGGCGCAATCCGGCCTTTCGCCGCGCGCTCGAAGCGGCCGAGCAGCAGCGCCACGCGCTGTTGCAGATGCTGCTGACCGACCTGGCCGTTCGCGGCCTGCTGCCGGACGAGGACGACAAACCGAAGGGCGAAGCGCGGGAAAAATTCCTGAGCGGCCTGGCGCAGGCGCTGGTCGAGCGCGCCAACAGCGAGCGGGCGGGCGGCAAGGCGGCTTCGAGCGCCGTGGAAAAGCCGGTGAAGCGTGGCCGTGGCGCGGCCTCCAGGGCGCTGCCGGGCCTGCCGATCGACGGCGACGAACTGGACCGCCTGCTGGCCGAGACCGAGAAGCGCATCGCCGCCGCCGAAGCGGAACTGAAGGATCCGGGCAAGGATCCAGACAAGGGGCCGGACAAAGGGTCGGGCGCGGCCGGCGGCTGACGCCGTTCAGACCAGTTGCCGGGCCGCCTCGTGGGCGCGGCGGTCGCCGGCGGCCAGCACCCGGCCCTCGCTCGCCAGGGTCAGCGGCGCCCCGGCCCAGTCGGTGACGAGGCCGCCGGCGCCTTCGATCACCGGCACCAGCGCCGCCCAGTCATAGGGGTTCAGCCCCTCTTCCATGACCAGATCGAGAAAGCCGGCGGCCAGCAGGCCATAATTGTGGCAGTCGCCGCCGTAGAGCGTGTCGGCCACGGCGAGGCTGACGCGCTCGAAGCTTTGCCGGCCGGCGCGGGTGAAGCTGTAAGGGTGGGTGGTGGCGAGGCGCGCGGCTCCGAGCGATTCGCAGCGGCGGACGCGGATCGCCCGGCCGTTCAGGGTGGCCCGTGGCTGGCCGACGGTGCAGCCCAGCCAGCGGTCGTTTGCCGCCGGCGCCGAAATCACCCCCAGCACCGGGCGTCCTTCCTCGACGAGGGCGATGAGGGTTCCGAACAGCGGCCGGCCGGCGATGAAGCCGCGGGTGCCGTCGATCGGGTCGATCACCCAGAGCCGGCCGGAGCGGCCGCCCCGCTGGCCATATTCCTCGCCGAACAGGCCGTCCTCGGGGCGTTCCTGTTCGAGCATCCGGCGGATGGCGGCCTCGACGGCGCGGTCGGCCGCCGTCACCGGCGAATGGTCGGCCTTGTCCTCGACGGCGAGCGGCTGGCGGAACCAGGGCTTCACCACGTCGGCGGCCTCGTCGGCGAGGCGCTGGATGAGGGCGATGTCGGATTCGATGGTCATGGCCTTTGTCTGGCCGCTTGCGGGCGGGCAGGCAAGTGCGGCGTTCCGCGTGGTGGAACCGCGGCGGTCTCTGCGCCATAGTCGAAGGCGATGCGGCGCCTTCTCGTTGCCCTGCTGCTGATTCTGCCGGTGGCCGCCCGGGGGCAGGCGGCCGACCCGCCGCGCGCGGGCGCGCGGCCGGCCGTCGGGCTGGTGCTTGGCGGCGGCGGCGCCCGCGGCCTGGCCCATGTCGGCGTGTTGCAGGTGCTGGAGGAGCAGCGCATCCCGGTGGACCGCATCGCCGGCACCAGCATGGGGGCGGTGGTGGGCGGCCTTTACGCCGAGGGGCAAGGCGCCGACGAGGTGCGGCGCATCGCCGACGGCATCGACTGGGGGGCGCTGTTCGACGATTCGGTGCCGCGAGAGCGGCTTGGCTTTCGCCGCAAGCGCGACGAGCGCGACGTGCTGGCCGGCTATCGGATCCGCTTCGACAAGCGCGGGCTGGTGCTGCCGCAAGGCGTGCTTCGCGGCCAGAATCTGTTCCTGACGCTGGCGGAATATCTGGCGCCGGCGCGCGGCATCGGCGATTTCGATTCGCTGGCCATTCCGTTCCGGGCGGTCGCCGGCGACCTTGAAACCGGCGAGGCGGTGGTGATGGGCGGCGGCGACATCGCGACGGCGGTGTTCGCGTCGATGGCGGTTCCGGGCGGGCTGCCGCCGGTGGAGCGCGACGGCCGGCTGCTGGTCGACGGCTTCATCGCCGACAATGTGCCCGTCGACGTGGCGCGCGGCATGGGGGCGGAGCGGCTGATCGTCGTCGATGTCACCACGCCGTTGCAGACGCGCGAGCGCATTTCGAGTTTCGTGTCCGTCGTCGGCCAGCTGCAATTGCTGCTGGGCCGGGAAAGCATCGAACGGCAACTGGCGAGCCTTGCCGCCGACGATGTGCTGATCCGCCCCGATCTCGACGGCCTTTCGACGACGGCGTTCGACCGGGCGGCGGACGCCATCGCCGCCGGCCGCGCCGCGGCGCTTGCCGCGCTCGACCGGCTGCGGCCGCTGGCGCTTTCGGAACGCGACTGGGCGGCCCATCTGGCGGCGCGGCGGGCGCGGACCCCGGCGGCGGCGGCGCTGGTGGATTTCGTCGCCTTCGACAACCGCTCGGGCACGCCGACCCGCAGCATCGAGGGGCTGGTGCGGCAGCAGCCCGGCGCGCCGCTCGACGCCGGCGCCATGACCGGGGATTTGCAGGACATCTATGCGCTGGGCGGTTTCCGCTCGGTCCGTTACCGCCTGACGCGCGCCGACGGCCGGGCCGGCCAGGGGGTGATGATCGACATCGACGGCGACCCCAGCACGTCGGACTGGTTGCAGGCCGGGCTTGGCCTGTCGACCGATTTCGACCGCCGCAACCAGCTGGTGCTCGGCTTTGCCTATGTGCGGCGCAACCTGGCCGGCAGCGGCCTTGAATGGCGGACCGACGCCCGCTTCGGCAGCCGCCTGCTGCTGGCGAGCGGGCTATATAGCGAGTGGGGCGATCGTGGCCATGGTCCCGGCCGGCTGTTCGCCGAGGTCACGCCCTATTGGTCGCGCACGGATACGCTGCTTTACGAAGGCGGACAGGCGCGCTCGGAAGTGCGGGACGAGCGCTATGGCGCCGTGGTCGACGCCGGGCTGCTGCTTGGCAACAGCAGCGAATTGCGGGCCGGAGTGGGCTATGCCCGTGTCGGCCTGACGACGCTGGTCGGCGCCTCGCCCGGCCCGGTGGAGCGGATGCGCGACCTTGAGTGGCATCTGGGGCTGACGGTGGACACGCTCGACCGGCTGAGCTTCCCGGCCGACGGCCTGCGCGCCGCAATCGTGGTGAGCGACCATATGCGCCGGCTTGGCGGCGGCCTTGATTATGGCACGGTTGCCGGCGAAATCTGGAAGCCGCTGACCAGGGGGCGCGACACGCTGCTGCTTTCGGCGGCGTTCGGTCTCAGCCGCGAAACTGGCGGTCCCGGCATCGGCGATTTTCGTCTTGGCGGCTTCCTCAACCTGTCGGGTCTTGATCCCGACCAGTTGCGCGGCCGCCACATGCTGCTGGGCCGCGCCATTTTCTATCGCCGGCTGTCGGCGGCATCGCCGCTCATCAACATGCCGGTCTATGCTGGCGGCAGCCTGGAACTCGGCAATGTCTGGCAGACGCTGGACGACATGGCGCGGCTGAACCTTCGCCCGGCGGCAAGCCTGTTCGTCGGCGTCGATACCCCGCTGGGGCCGCTGGTCGTTGCAAGCGGCCTCAATCGTTCGGGCGGCGCCTTCTACCTCAATCTCGGGCGGTTCTTCTAACGGCAAAGGCGGGCGGCGTGCCAGTCGAGATGGGCGGCCATGAAGGTGGAGATGAAATAATAGCTGTGGTCGTAGCCGGGGCGCAGATTGAGGGTAAGCGGGATTTCGGCCTTGCCGCAGGCGGCGCGCAGCAGCTCGGGGCGAAGTTCGGTATCGAGAAAGGGGTCGGCGTCGCCGACATCGACCAGCAGGTCCGGCAGCCGCGCTCCACCCTCGATCAGCGCCACGGCGTCGTGGGCGGCCCAGGCCTCGCGGTCGGAGCCGAGATAGGCGTGAAAGGCCTTGTCGCCCCAGGGGACCAGCGACGGGGCGACGATCGGCGCGAAGGCCGAGACGCTTTGGAAGCGGCCGGGGTGGCGAAGCGCGACGGTGAGCGCGCCGTGGCCGCCCATGGAATGGCCCATGATGCCCTGCCGCTTCATGGCGAGCGGGAATTCCTCGGCGACAAGTGTTGGAAGCTCGTCCGTCACATAGCGCCACATGCGGTAGTGGCGGGCATAGGGGGCGCGCGTGGCATCGACGTAGAAGCCGGCGCCCTGCCCCAGATCATAGGCCGGATCGTCGGCGACGCCATCGCCGCGGGGCGAGGTGTCGGGGGCGAGGAAGGCGAGGCCGTGGCGGGCGCAATGGGCGCGATACTCGCCCTTTTCGGTGACGTTGGCGTGGGTGCAGGTAAGGCCGGACAGATAGGTGACCAGCGGAAACGGGCCGTTTCCTTCCGGCAGGAACAGCGAGAAGGTCATGTCGGTGCCGGTGGCGGCGGACTGGTGGCGGCAGACGAGCTGCTCGCCGCCATGGCTTTTCCACGAAGAGATGGTTTCGATGGCTGTTTCGATGGGCATTTTGATGGTCATCCGAACACTACGGTGCGGCCGTTGTTGGGGAAGACGCGATGCTGCGCCACCCAGCGGACGGCCCGCGACAATACGCGGGCCTCGATGTCGCCGCCGATGCGGATCAGGTCCGCGACCGAGGCGCGGTGGTCGACCCGCTCTACCGCCTGTTCGATGATCGGGCCGGCGTCCAGTTCTTCCGTTACGAAATGGGCCGTCGCGCCGATCAGCTTGACGCCGCGCTGGTGGGCGCGGTGGTAGGGGCGGGCGCCGACGAAGCCGGGCAGGAAGCTGTGGTGGATGTTGATGATGCGGTTGGGCAGGCTTGCCACCAGCTCCGCCCCCAGCACCTGCATATAGCGCGCCAGCACCAGATGGTCGGACGCGGTTTCCCGCATCAGCCTTGCCAGCATGGCGTCGCGGGCGGCCTTGTCGTCTTTCCCCTGCGGCAGCAGGAAAAAGGGCAGACCGTGCTGGCGGGCGAGCGCTTCGGCGTCGCCATGGTTGGCGACGATGCCGGCGATGTCGATCGGCAGGGAAGCCGTGCTCCAGCGGTGGACGAGATCGTGCAGGCAATGCAGCTGTTTCGAAACGGCGATCAGGAACCGCAGCCGCCGGCTGGCCGGCACCAGCGTCCAGTCGAAGCGGAAACGGGCGGCGATCGGCGCGATCAGCCGCTCGATGTCGGCGACATCGGCGGGAAGGCGCGGCCCCGCCGCCTGGAATTGCAGGCGCATGAAGAAGCGGCCGGTATCGAGGTCGGCGTATTGCTGGCTGTCGAGAATGAAGCCGTCGTGCTCGGCCAGCGCCGTGGTGACGGCCGAGACGATGCCGGCGGTATCCTCGCAGTTGAAGGAAAGAATATAGCTGTCGGCCATCAGTAGAGGATCACGCTGCGGATGCTTTTGCCTTCGTGCATCAGCTCGAAGGCGCGGTTGATTTCATCGAGTGGCATGCTGTGGGTGATCATCGGGTCGATTTCGATCTGGCCGTTCATATACCAGTCGACGATCTTCGGCACGTCGGTGCGGCCTCTGGCGCCGCCGAAGGCCGTGCCCTTCCATACCCGCCCCGTCACCAGCTGGAAGGGGCGCGTTGCGATTTCCTTCCCCGCCTCGGCGACGCCGATGACGATCGACTGGCCCCAGCCGCGATGGCAGCATTCAAGGGCGGTCCGCATCACGTCGGTGTTGCCGGTGCAGTCGAACGTGTAGTCGGCGCCGCCGTCGGTCATGGCGTTGACGCGCTCGATGGTTTCGGCGCGGGAAAGGCCCTGGCTGTTCAGAAAGTCGGTCATGCCGAACGACCGCCCCCATTCCTCGCGGTCGGGGTTCAAGTCGACGCCGAT
>CAYYGQ010000070.1:0-8893 GCA_964471485.1 uncultured Sandaracinobacter sp.
CGGCGCGTCCGAACTCCACATGGAGGCGCCCGGCAAGGGAGCCGCCTCTGACCGGCGCGAACCAGTGCCGCCAGCCGCCGGTGCGCCGCGCAATCAGCCCCGCCCCGGAACAGGCCAGCAGCAGCATGGTGAACGCACCCGCGGCGGCGACCCACCGCCCACTGTCGCCAAGGAACAGCGAGCGGTGCAGGTCGGTCAGCCAGCGTTCGCTCTGGTTCGGGTCGGCCGCGGCCACATCCGCGCCGCTTGCCGGATCGACCACCGCTGAACCCGGTGTCCCATCATCGAACCAGTAGGCGGTGATCCGCCCCGAAGGCGCGCGGCGGATCTGTTCGACGCCCGGATGGCTCTGCTGCACGCGCGAGGCCAGGGTGGCGACGCTGAGGCTTTGATCCGCCTGTGGCGCCGTCAGCCGCTCGGCCGCCGGAAAGACGGAAAGTGCGCCGCCCGTGAGGGCGAGGAGTGTGACGAGCGCCAGAGCGAGCAGGCCCGGCCAGCGGTGGAGAAGGCGAAGCATCGCCGTCTCAGCGGTCGTATTGCAGGGTGGCGACGTAGCGACGCCCGGCCACCGGCTTGCCGCTGCCGGCGGTCGTCAGCGGCAGCCGCGCATCGTTCGGGCTTTGGCTCATGTCCTCGGCGGCGGCGTCGATGTGCAGTTCATAGCCGGCGTCGAACAGCGCATCGGCCAGGTCGACGGTTACCTTGAGTGTGCGCCCGGCGCCAACGCTGGCACCGGTGATACCGTTGATGTCGCTGCTGCGGCCGCCGGTCGCCCGGTACCAGCCGCTGAGCGAATCATAATATTTTGACTTGCCCCCGGCCACCCACAGGGTGCGCGTGTAGGCACCCTTGGCGTCGGTGAGGTAGAGCGCCAGATAGGCGCCGTCGCCGCCATAATTCCTGAGCGTCGTCGTAAAGGTGACCGGCCGGGCGATCGCCATCTGGGAAATTGCAAGGGCGGAGGCGAGGGCCAGGCTCGCAGTTACGGTTTTCATCGGGCTTCTCCTTGAGGCTGATGATGGGGAAGGACGGAGCGGTCAGGAGGAAGGGAACCGCCGCCTGAGGCCCATGTGGGCAAGCGTGCCATCGCGGCGGACGAACTGGTGCCAGAGGGCCATCGCCATGTGCAGGCCGGCAAAAATCAGCAGCAGGTTGCCGCCGTTCTCGTGCAGTTCGCCGACGAGACCGGCCTTGCCGCCGGCAGAGGCGGCCAGCGCCGGCAGATGCAGGCCAAGGAAGCTGACATCGACGCCAAGACGGTTCGCAGCAATCCAGCCGGAAAGCGGCACGGTGACCAGCATCAGGTAGAGGAATATGTGGCCGGCTTTTGCCGTCCGGGTGAGCCAGTCAGGCTGGCCGGTGGGTGCGGCGGGCACCTCGCCGAAGAAGCGCAGCAGCAGCCTCGGCAGCAGCAGCGCCAGTATGGCAATGCCGAAGGCGAAGTGCAGCAGTGGCGGATGCTGGACTATTTCGCGGCCGCCCTCGGAGGTCAGCCAGGCACCGCCGACGAGGGCTGCGGTCAGCCAGTGGATGGCGATCAGGCTTGCCGGGTAGCGACTTCTTGCAGCGTTCATGACCTTCTCCTTGTCGGCACGAAAGTGCCCTTCACCTGGGCAGGATCGGCGGCGGCGATGACAGGGCGCTGATGGGGCGACAGAATTGTTGTCAGCCTGGCGTCAGCTTGGTGCAGAAACGGCAAAGCCCCGCCACGAGGACGGGGCTTTCCACCAGGGGAGCTTGTCAGCCGCGGGCGTGGGAATGCAGCGGCGGGCCGTCGACACCCGGTCCCCACTGCACGACCCTGCCGCTGACCACATCGAGTGATACCGGGTCGACGCTGACCTTCAGAACATTGCCGGCGTCGTCGGTGACGCGCAACTGGTAGCAGCTATCGTCCACTTTCAGGCGGTCGATGCGCCAGTCGAAGCGGCCGGCCATTTGCAGCAGGGCGGCGTGCGATTGCGCCGGGGCGGTGGCAGGCTGACAGAGCGGGCCGGCCAGCGCTGCTCCTGTCGGAAGTGCTGCCAGCAGGGCGGTCACGGCAAGCAGGGTTTTCATCCGTCATCTCCTTCATTGGTTGAACCATGAGAGAGAGAATGGAGCGTGCTGCTGACTGGCCTCTGACGAACGGCAAAAAACTTCGTCAGCCTGCGGTCAGCGCCTGGCGGGTTCGTCGCGGTAGCGGATCTTCATTTCAACGAGCGCGAGCGAACCCGGATCGACCTTTACCTTGATACGGTGACCCCCGGTGTCCAGTCCCTGAATCTGATAGCAGCCATCGTCGATCCGGATACGCTCGACCTTCCAGCCATTTCTGGCCGCCAGCTGCGCAACCGCCTCGCGCGGCTTCCACTGGTTCATCGGCACGTTGCAGTCGTCGGTGGCAAAGGCCGCCCCCGCCGAGACGAGAGCAATGGCAACGGCGATGATCGGCACTTTCATGATCATGATCCTTGGGCGAAGAGTGGTTTTACCGCTGCTAACCCATGACCCTTACGCTATGCTGACGGACCATGGGCGGGGCCGTCAGCGTATAGACAGACGCCGACGCCATGGACCTGAACGAAGGCGGCAAAATGCGGATTCTGCTGATCGAAGACGATACCATCCTTGGCGCCGCGGTTCGCGACCAGGTCGCGAGCGATGGCCACCCGATCGACTGGGCAAAGCGCCTCGATGCGGCGGCTGACCATCTGGCGGGCGCCAGCTATGATCTCATCCTTCTCGACCTGATGCTGCCCGACGGCCAGGGCATCCGCTTCCTGCAACGGCTGCGCCAGCGCGGCGACCGCACGCCAGTCATCATCCTGACGGCGCTCGACCGTATTTCCGACCGCATCGAGGGCCTGAACGCCGGCGCCGACGATTATCTGGTGAAGCCGTTCGACTTGTCCGAACTGTCGGCCAGGCTTGGTGCCGTCGCCCGGCGCTACAGCGGCAACCCCAATCCGCTGGTAAAGCTGGGCGATCTCGGCATCGACCTCGCCGCCAAGAGTGTGTCGCGCGGCGGCCGCAGCATCCGCCTCACCGCGCGCGAGTGGGCGCTGCTTGAGGCGCTGCTCGCCCACCCCGGCCATATTCTCTCGAAGGCGCAGCTCGAAGACCGGCTCTACGCTTTCGGCGACGAGGTGGAGAGCAATTCGATCGAAGTGCATGTCAGCCGCATGCGCAAGAAACTGGGCGACGGCGCCATCGAGACGGTGCGCGGCCTCGGCTACCGGCTCGGCCACGGCTGATGCGGCCGCCGCAAAGTCTGCACGGGCGCCTTGCGCTCTGGCTCGGCCTTGGCATCACGCTGCTGTCGCTGTTCGCGGCCGGGGTCGCCGTCTGGCAGCTGCGCCACGAAATGGACGAGGTGTACGACAGCGCCATGCAGGAAGCGGCGCAGCGCCTGCTGCCGCTCGCCGTCCGCGATATCCTCGACCGCGACGCCGACGACCTTCCCGAACAGCGTATTTCGACGCTGCGCCAACGAGACGATGTTTTCAGCTATGTGGTGCGCGACGCAGGCGGGCAGGTGCTGATCCGCTCGCACCACGCCAATCCGGCCGACTTTCCGCCCTTTTCCGCCGTCGGTTTCAGCGACACGCCGACAGCGCGCATCTATTCCGACGCAGCGCTGCAAGACACCATCACCATTTCGATCGGCGAACCGCTGGCGCGGCGACGCGAGGCGGTGCGCGAGGTGGCGATCGGGCTTGCCATGCCGCTGGCCATGATCCTGCCATTCAGCCTGCTGACCATCATGCTGGTGGTGCGCTGGTCGCTGACGCCGTTGCGGCGGTTGCGCGCCGGCATCGAGGCGCGCGGCGCCGGCGACCTGACACCGATCGCCGACGCTCACCTGCCAGCCGAACTGAGCCCGGTCGCCGCCGCCGTCAACCATCTGCTGCACCGTCTTGACGAAACGCTTACCGCCGAGCGCAGCTTCACCGCCAACTCCGCCCACGAACTGCGCACCCCGGTGGCGGCGGCCCTTGCCCAGGCGCAGCGTCTCGAACTGGAGGCGACGGATCATGCGATCCGCGAGCGTGCCCGTTCGATCGCCATGGCGCTGGGCCGCTTGTCGCGCCTCTCCGAGAAACTGATGCAGTTGGCGCGCGCCGAAGGTGGCGGCATGGCAGCGGGCGGCATGACCGAGCTTGGCGCCATCCTGCGCCTCGTCGTCCACGATCTGGATACCGGAGACGGGCGGCTGGACGTGACGATGCCGGAAGCGCCGGTCATGGCCTGGATCGACGCCGACGCTTTCGCCATCCTCGCCCGCAACCTGATCGAGAACGCGCTGAAGCACGGGCCGGCCGGCCAGCCGGTAGAAGTCGGGTTGACGGCGGATAGGGCGCTTCGCGTGCGGAATGGCGGCCCGCCGGTCGGTCCCGAGCTGCTTACTACCCTGTCTCAGCCGTTCACGCGCGGCCAGACCCTGGCCGATGGCTCGGGCCTCGGCCTCGCCATCGCCCGCGCCATCGCCGGGCGAAGCGGCGGCTGGCTGGAACTGGCTTCCCCTGTCCCAGGGCGTGGCGAAGGCTTCGAAGCGGTTTTCCACGCGCCAGACCACGGCTGAATTCAACGGGGCTGCCGATTTTCCGCTTGCCGGCCTTCCGGTATCGTTGTAGATAGTAATTAATTACTATCTTTTGGATTGTCGCCATGAACGAACCGCCAAAGCATCTTTCCGCCGACGAGCGCCGCGTCGTCACCGTCGAGGCGGTCATCGAACTGGCCGGCGAGCAGAACCCGCGCGACATCACCACGGCGGCCATCGCCCGGCGCATGGGGCTGACGCAAGGGGCACTGTTCCGCCATTTCCCCACCAAGGAAGCCGTTTTTCAGGCGGTCATGGCCTGGGTGGCCGAGCGGCTGCTGGCGCGCGTCGATCGCGCGGCCGCTGCGGCTGGTTCCCCCATGGCCGCCCTTGAAGCAATGTTCCTCGCCCATGTGGCGTTCATCGAACAGCATCCCGGCATCCCGAGGATGCTGTTCGGCGAATTGCAGGATCCGGGCGACAGCCTGCCCAAACAAATGGTGGAGACCATGCTGCGCCATTATGGCGAGCGGCTGCGGCGCATCCTTTCCGACGGCCGCGACCGTGGCGACTTCCGCGCCGCGCTCGATCTCGACGCCGCTGCCACCCAGTTCATCGGCACCATTCAGGGGCTGGTGATCCGCTCGCTGCTGGCCGGCGACGTTCGCGGCCTCCGCAAGGATGCGCCGGCGGTGTTCGACATCTATCGGCGCGGCATCGAGGCGGAACAATGAGCGCGCCCCTCGCGGTGCTGGCGCGCAGGCGCGCCCTCATCCCGGCCATCGCCGTCGTGATCGTCGCCGGCGGCGCTTTGCTGTGGTGGAACAGCCGCCCGGCCGCCGACGCGCCCTTGCTGCTCTATGGCAATATCGACATCCGCGAGGTGCAACTGGCGTTCCGCCAGCCGGGTCGGGTGCAGGACATGGCTTTTGAGGAAGGTGATGCCGTCGCGTCTGGCGCCCGCATGGCGACGCTCGACCCCGTGCCCTACCGGCAGGCGCTGGCGATGGCCGAGGCCGAGGTGCTGGCGGCGACGGCCACCCTTGCAAAACTCCGCCACGGCCCCCGCCGACAGGAAGTGGCGCGCGCCCGCGAGGCGCTGAACGAGGCCGAGGCGGCCGCTCTTGACGCCGCCCGCAATTTCGAACGGCAGAGCGGCCTTCTCGCCTCGGGCGCCAGCAGCGACAAACAGGTGGATGGCGCCCGTGCGGCGCGCGACCGCACCACCGCCGCCGTCGCGGCGGCGAAAGCGGCCCTGTCGGAAGCGACCGAAGGCACGCGCCGGGAAGACATTCTGGCCGGCGAGGCGCGCCTGGCGGCGGCCGAAGCGGCGCGCGCGCAAGCCGCGACCGCCCTTGCCGACACCATCCTCTTGGCGCCCGCTTCCGGCACCATCCTTTCCCGGGTGCGCGAACCCGGCAGCATGGTCACGAGCCAGAACATGGTCTACAGCCTCAGCCTCGACCAGCCCGTTTATGTGCGCGCCTATGTCGGCGAACCCGATCTCGGCCATGTCGCCCCCGGCACCATGGTGGAAATCCGCACCGACTCGTCTCCGAAAACCTACCGCGGGCAGATCGGCTTCGTGTCGCCGAAAGCCGAATTCACGCCGAAGTCGGTGGAAACGACGGATCTGCGCACCGATCTCGTCTACCGTTTGCGCGTGGTCGTCGTCGACGCCGACCGCGCGCTTCGGCAGGGGATGCCGGTGACGGTGACGGTCGGCACAACGCGAAAAGCCAGTCCCGGTGGGGCCAGTCCCGATGGAGAATGACGAAGCCGATGTCGCCGTCCGCATCGACGGGCTTTCGAAACACTTCGGCGAAGTGCAGGCGCTACGAAACCTCAGCGCCCGCATCCGTCATGGCCGGTTGACCGGCCTCGTCGGACCCGATGGCGCCGGCAAGACGACGCTGCTGCGCATCCTCGCCGGGCTGATAGTGCCGGATGGCGGCCGCGCCATCGTCGCCGGCCACGATGCCGGCCACGATGTCGGCGGCGAAAACGCCGCCATCCATGCGCTGACCGGCTATATGCCGCAGCGCTTCGGCCTTTACGAAGATCTGTCGGTGCTCGAAAACATGCGGCTCTACGCCGATCTTCGCGGTGTCGAGCCTGCCGCCCGCGACCGGTTGTTCGCCGAACTGCTGAGCTTCACCCGCCTTGCCCCGTTCACGGCGCGCCTTGCCGGCAGGCTTTCAGGCGGCATGAAGCAGAAGCTCGGCCTTGCCTGCGCGCTGATGGCGCGGCCGGCCGTGCTGCTGCTCGACGAGCCGGGGGTTGGCGTCGATCCGGTCAGCCGGCAGGATCTCTGGCGCATGGTGCAGGCGCTGACCGACTACGGCATGGCGGTCGTCTGGGCCACCGCCTATCTGGACGAGGCCGAGCGCTGCCATTCCGTGCTGCTGCTGAACGACGGCGAGCTGGTCTATGATGGCCCGCCCGAGGAACTGACAGCGCAACTGTCGGCGCGCAGCTTCCGGCTGGAGGGCGTCGCGAACGAGCGGCGCGCCGTCTTGGCGCGCGCCCTCGACCTGCCGGGCGTCAGCGATGGCGTCATCGAAGGCTCGGCGGTGCGCGTGGTGCTGCGCAAAGGGCGGAAGCCAGCGGAACTGGCGGCGTTCGCGGCGCGGGTCGGGGCCGGGCTTTCCCCGGTGCCGGCCCGCTTCGAGGACGCCTTCATCGACCTTCTGGGCGGCGGGCCGGGCGGCACGTCCGTCCTCGCCGAACGGCTGCCTGTCGTTGCCCTGCCATCCGAAATCGCCGTCTCCTGCCGCAACCTCACCAAAAATTTCGGTGCTTTCACTGCCACCGATAATGTCAGCTTCGATGTCGGGCGCGGGGAAATCTTCGGCCTGCTGGGGCCGAACGGTGCCGGCAAATCCACCACCTTCAAGATGCTCTGTGGCCTGTTGAAGCCATCGAGCGGCGAAGCGCAGGTGGCCGGCATCGACCTCCGGCGGGCAACCGGCGCCGCCAAGCGGCAACTTGGCTATATGGCGCAGAAATTCTCGCTCTACGGATTGCTGTCGGTGCGGCAGAATCTGGAATTTTCGGCCGGGGTTTATGGTCTCGATTCGACGACGCGGCGCCAGCGCATCGAGGAAATGATCGGCATTTTCGGCCTCGAACGCTGGCTCGACGCCGCCCCCGAGGCGCTGCCGCTCGGCTATCGTCAGCGTCTGGCGCTGGCGTGCGCCGTCATGCACCGCCCGGCCGTGCTGTTCCTGGACGAACCGACCTCGGGTGTCGATCCGATCACCCGCCGCGAATTCTGGACCCATATCAACGGCCTGTCAGGAAAAGGGGTGACGGTGCTGGTCACCACCCACTTCATGGACGAAGCCGAATATTGCGACCGTGTCGCCCTGCTGTCGCAATCCCGTCTCGTCGCGCTCGACACGCCGGACGCCCTGAAACACGGCGCCGCGACAGCCGCGCACCCCGATCCAACCATGGAGAACGCCTTCATCCACCTGGTGGAAACCGCCGGTCGCCTGACGGACGCCCGCGAGCCAGCGGCGGCATGAGCGCCAGATCCGCCCTTCGCCGCTTCGACGCCCGGCGCCTCAGGGCGCTGGTGTGGAAGGAAAGCCTGCAAGCGTTGCGCGATCCCTCGACGCTGCTCATCGCCTTCGCGCTGCCAGTGGTGCTGCTGCTGTTGTTTTCCTATGCGGTGTCGCTGGATGTGCGGAACGTGCGCATCGGCGTGGTGCAGGAATCCCCGTCGGCCGCCGCCGCTTCGCTCGCCGCCGCCTTTGCCGGCACCCGCTATCTGGATGCGACCTTCGCGCACGACCGCCGCCAGATGGAGGAACAGCTGGTGGCCGGCAGATTGCGCGGCTTCGTCGTCATTCCGCAGGATTTCGAACGCCGGCTGGCGCTTGCCGGCCGCGAACCGCTGGTGCAGGTCATCACCGACGGCTCGCAGCCCAACACCGCCAATTATGTCGCCAATTACGCACAGGGCGTGCTTCTGGGCTGGCAGGCCGACAGCGACGCCATGGCGCCGGCAACCGCCATCGCGCTGCAGCCGCGCTACTGGTTCAACGCCGAACTGGAAAGCCGCCGGGCGCTGGTGCCGGGCGCCATCGCCATCGTCATGACCATCATCGGCACCATGCTGACCGCCCTCGTCATCGCCCGCGAGTGGGAGCGCGGCACCATGGAGGCGGTGCTGTCGACCCCGGCGTCGGTCGCGGAAATTCTTCTTGGCAAGCTGCTGCCCTATTTTCTGCTCGGCATGGTGGCGACGCTTGGCGCCACGGCGCTTGCCGTCCTCGTTTTCGATGTGCCGCTGCGCGGCTCGCTTGTGGCCCTGCTGCTGCTGTCGGCCACCTTCATGGTGCCGGCGCTCGGCCAGGGGCT
>CAYYGQ010000071.1:0-8874 GCA_964471485.1 uncultured Sandaracinobacter sp.
AGCCTCGCCGTCCTCGGCGGCGCCGACATGGTGTCGGTCTATGTGCGGCAGTCGCTCATCCAGCTGCACACGCCCGATTCGATGCGCGGCCGAGTCGCCGCCGTCTCGACGCTGTTCGTCAGCGCCTCCAACGAACTGGGCGAGTTCCGCGCCGGGGTGACGGCCGCCCTCATCGGCCCGGTGGTCGCCACGGTCGGCGGAGGTTTTCTTGCCCTGCTGATAACAATTCTATGGGCAAGGCTGTTTCCAGCCCTTCGCAATGCGGATACGCTTGATGTTCCCGAGTCCTTGAGAGATTGAAATCATGCGCGTCGACAGCATCCTCGAAACCATCGGCAACACCCCGCACATCCGTGTCGGCAAATTATTCCCCGACCACGAGGTGTGGATCAAAAGCGAACGCCACAACCCCGGCGGCTCGCTCAAGGACCGCATTGCCCTCGGCATGGTGGAAGACGCCGAACGCAGCGGCAAACTCCGCCCCGGCATGACCATCATCGAGCCGACCAGCGGCAACACCGGCGTCGGCCTTGCCATGGTCGCCGCCTGGAAGGGCTACAAGCTGATTCTCGTCATGCCGGAAAGCATGAGCGTCGAGCGCCGGCGGCTGATGCTGGCCTATGGCGCCAGCTTCGTGCTGACGCCAAAGGAAAAGGGCACGGGAGGCGCGGTCGAGCGGGCGAAGGAGCTGCTGGCAGAGACGGCCAATGCCTGGACGCCGCAACAGTTCGACAATCCGGCCAATATCGAGGCGCACGCCCGGACGACGGCGCAGGAAATCCTCGCCGACTTCAAGGACGAACCCTTCGACGCCATCATCACCGGCGTCGGCACCGGCGGCCACATCACCGCCCTTGGCCGGGTGCTGAAGCCGGTCTGGCCGAAGCTTAAAATCTTTGCCGTCGAACCCGACGCCTCGCCGGTCATTTCCGGCGGCAAGCCCGGACCGCACCCGATCCAGGGCCTCGGCACCGGCTTCATCCCCGGCAATCTCGACGTGAAGCTGCTCGATGGCGTGATCCGCATCACCGGGGCCGACGCCATGGACTGGGCCAGGCGCTCGGCCAGCACGGAAGGGCTGCTGGTCGGCATTTCCTCGGGCGCGACGCTGGCCGCCATCGCCGGCAAATTGCCAGAGCTTGGAAAATCGGCCAGAATCCTTGGCTTCAATTACGATACCGGCGAACGCTATCTTTCCGTCGACGGATTCCTGCCGGCGGAATAAAGCGTCAGCAGCACCATTTCCGGCGGCACGCCATAGCGGATCGGCAGCACGCTGGTGCCGACCCCGGAACTGACAAAGACGCGCCAGTCGCCGATGCGGCAAAGGCCGCGCCGGCAGTGCGGCCGGCTCGGCCAATGGTCGCCAAGCGAGCCAAGGATCGGCAGCACCACCTGCCCGCCATGGGTGTGGCCGGACAGCACCAGCGCCGGATTGGGCGGACGTGGCACATAGGCCATATGGTCGCCCTCGTGGCGGATCAGCAGCAGCGGCCGGTCCGGCGCCAGGCCGGCCAGCGCCCGGCCGGTATCCGCCCCCCCGGAATCCGCCCTTCTGGCGGAGCTGCCGATGCCGACCACCACCAGCGGGCCGACATCGACGCTTTCGTTGTTCAAAAGCGTCGGGCGCGACTGCCGTCGCAACACCCAGGCGGTCCAGTAGGGCTGGTCGTGGTTGCCGCCGACCGCGAACACGCCAAGCGGCGCCTGCAAGGCCGCCAGCGGCCGCAACGCTGCTTCAAGCCGCGTCCCCGGCTTGTCCACCAGCTTGCCGCCATGATAGTCGCCGGTCAGCACGATAAGATCGGGGCTGAGCGCGTTCGCCTGCGCCACGATCCGCTTCAGCCGCTCGCCCCGCATGTCGGGGTTGCCGAAATGAATGTCCGACAGTTGCAGCACGCGCACCTCCCGGCCCGGCGGCAACCCGGCCAGCGGCAGGCGCACCTCCACCACAATCGGGTCGCGCGTCGCATTCCAATAGCCGCCGGCCAGAAACAGCAGCGCCAGTATGAAAAGCGCGCCAATCCAGCGCCATAGCCGTTTCAGCAAGGGGCGGCCCGCATCCGTTCCAAGCTATCGGCCGTAGCCGAGCACGGCCTTGGTTTCCAGAAACTCGGCAAAGCCGTGCTCGCCCTTTTCGCGGCCGTTCCCCGACTGCTTGTAGCCGCCGAACGGCGCGAAGCGGTCGTAGGGCGCCTCGTTCAGGCTGACCTGCCCGGCACGAAGCCGGCGGGCAACGGCGCGCGCCTCGCCCTCCTCGCCCTGCACATAGGCGGCCAGGCCATAGGGGGTGTCGTTGCCGATACGGATGGCCTGCTCTACATCGTCGTAGGCGATCATGGTCAGGACGGGGCCGAAAATCTCTTCGCGGGCGATGGTCATGTCGTTGCTGGCGTCGGCGAACACCGTCGGCCGCACATAATAGCCTTTCAAAAGCCCGTCCGGCCGTCCAGGGCCGCCCGTCACCAGCGTCGCCCCTTCCGCAATTCCTTTCTCGATCAACGCTTCCACCTTGTTGAACTGCGCTTCCGACGCCACCGGGCCAAGGCGGAAATTGCCGTGCGGATCGCCAACGGTCACCGCCTCGGCGGCCGCCCTGGCGATTTCCTTCGCCGCCGCCATCTTCGCCTTTGGCACCAACATGCGGGTGGGCGCGTTGCAGCTCTGGCCGCTGTTCACCATCATCGACTGCACGCCGCGGGTGACGGCGCGCTGCAGATCGGCGGAATCAAGGATGATGTTGGGCGACTTGCCGCCCAGTTCCTGCGCCACCCGCTTCACCGTCGGCGCCGCGTTCCGCGCCACTTCGATTCCGGCCCGGGTAGAGCCGGTGAAGCTGACCATGTCGATCAGCGGATGGCTGGCGATGGCGGCGCCGACGCCCGGCCCGTCGCCGTTCACCAGATTGAACACCCCCTTCGGCACGCCGGCGGCGTGCAGAACCTCGGCGATCAGCACGGCGTTGAAGGGCGCCACTTCCGAAGGCTTCAGCACCATGGTGCAGCCGACGGCAAGCGCCGGCGCCACCTTGCAGGCGATCTGGTTCACCGGCCAGTTCCAGGGGGTGATGAAGCCGCAAACGCCGATCGGTTCCTTCACCACCCGGGTGGTGCCGTGGGTTTCGCCAAAACGATAGTCGCGCAGCACTTCAAGCGCGGTCTCGAAATGGGCGGCGCCAACCGCCGCCTGCGCCTGCCGCGACAGCCAGGCGGGCGCCCCCATCTCCTCGGTGATGGCGGCGGCGATGTCGTCCACCCGCTTGCCATATTCCGCCACAATCGATTCCAGCAGCTCCATCCGCTCGACCCGGCTGCTGCGGCTGTAGGAGGGGAACGCCGCGTGCGCCGCCGTCGCCGCCCGATCGACATCGGCGGCCGTGCCCAGCATGACGCGCCCCATCGGCGCCTCGGTCGCCGGGTTGACGACATCCAGCATCGACGCGCCCGGCGCCGCTTCCACCCACTCCCCGTCGATGTAAAATTGTCTGGCTTCGCGCATCCGTCCATCTCCTTTGCCGCGCCGTCAGAGATAGGCATTTTTCCGGCCCGCCGGAACCCCCGGCCGGGGGCCGCAAAAAATATGCATGTGAAACGCATTTTCAGCTAGAAGAAGGCAACGACTCCTAGCGACGGGCCACAGCGATGTCCCATTTCCTGCTTCTGCTCCTGCATCTGTTCGCGGCGATCATGTTCGTCGGCACCGTGTTCTTCGAAGTGCTCATGCTGGAATTCATCCGAAAGCCGGTCGGCCGCGACTGCATGCGAACCGTCGAGATGGCGATCGGACGCCGCGCCCGCCGCTTCATGCCGTTTGTGATCGTCGCCCTCTATGGCGCTGGAATCGGCCTCGCCTGGCAATATCGGGACGTGCTCGCCCACCCCTTCGAAAGCCGCTTCGCCACGCTTTTGACCATCAAGATCGTCCTGGCCATCAGCGTCCTCGGCCATTTCCTGACGGCCGTTACCGCCAGCGCCCGCGGCAAGCTGAAATCGCGCCATTTCAAATGGATTCACCTCAGCGTCTTCACCCACATGCTCGGCATCGTCTTTCTGGCGAAAGCGATGTTCTACCTCGGCTGATCGCCGCCATCTTTCGAATCGTCCTTGGAATCGAGCTTCAGGCCGTGGCGCATCAGCATCGGCAGCTGCGCCAGCGCGAACAGGAAGGTGAGGAGCGTGTCGCCCCAAAGCTTGAAGTGCAGCCAGATATCGGTGGAAAAGAAGCGCCAGAAGATTTCATTGAGGCCGGCCAGCAGCAGAAAGAAAAACGCCCAGCGCCAGGCCAGTATCGCCCAGCCGCGCTCGGTCAGGCCTTCGAACGCGCTGCCCAGAATGGCCTTCAGGTAATTGCGTTTGCGGAACAATCCGAAAAACAGGATGGCGGAAAAGATCAGGAACACGATGGTCGGCTTGATCTTGATGAAGGTCTCGTCCTTCAGCCACAGCGTCAGGCCGCCGAACACCCCCACCAACAGCGCCGAAAACCAGGTCATGGCCGGAATGTGCCGCGACAGCATCCAGGCGGCCGCCATGGCGACGGCTGTCGCCGCCATGAAGGCGGCGGTGCCGGCGAAAATGTCGAAGCGCGAATAGACGGCGAAAAACACCAGCAGCGGCCCGAAATCGACCGCCAGCTTCTTCCAGCCAGAAAGCGCCGGCTGCCCCTCGCTCCCCTCGCTCATGCCCCAATCCCGACAAGGGCGCTGGCAAAGGCGCGGGCGTCGAACGGCCTCAGGTCGCCCAACTGCTCGCCAACGCCGATGGCGTGGATCGGCAAGGCGAATTTCTCGGCCGCCGCCACCAGCACGCCGCCCCGCGCCGTGCCGTCGAGCTTGGTCATGACCAGGCCGGTGACGCCGGCGACTTCCCGGAAAATCTCGATCTGCGACAAGGCGTTCTGGCCGGTGGTTGCGTCCAGCACCAGAACGGTGTCGTGGGGTGCGCCCGGCGCCTGCCGGCCCAGCACCCGGCGCACCTTCGCCAGTTCGTCCATCAGCCCGGCCTTGTTCTGCAAGCGCCCGGCGGTGTCCACCAGCAGCACATCCCGCCCCGAGGCGCGCGCTTCCTCCATCGCCGTGAAGGCAAGGCCGGCGGCGTCGGCGTCGGGCTTCCCGGAAATCACCGGAATCCGCAAACGCTCGCCCCAGATACGCAACTGCTCGACGGCGGCGGCGCGGAAGGTGTCGCCGGCGGCCAGCAGCACGGCGTAATCGTCTTCCTGGAAATTATGGGCGAGCTTGGCGATGGTGGTGGTTTTCCCGGTGCCGTTGACGCCGACCACCAATATGGTGTGCGGGCGCGGAAAGGCCGTCACCAGCAGCGGCTTCGCCAGCGGCGACAGGATGGCGGCGATCTCGTCGGCCGCCACCGCCCGCACCCGGTCGAGGTCGATTTCGCCGGCAAGCCGCGCCTCGGCCAGCCGGCCGGCGATCCGCGCCGCCACCGCCGGGCCAAGATCGGCGGCAATCAGCGCATCCTCGATTGCCTCCAGATCGGCCGTCTCGATGCGGCCGCCGGAAAGAAACCCCAGGCTCTCGCCGAACTTCGCCGAGGAACGCGCCAGGCCGGAGCGCATCCGGCCAAGCCAGCCGGATTTTTCCGTGACCCGATCGTTCATTCCGCCAGCACCCCGTCGACGATGGAGCTTGCCACCACGGACAGCAGCGCCCCTTTCGGGCGCGCCACCCGAAAGCGCAAGGCATAGCCATGCGCGCTCAGGCCGGATTTTCCTTCACTGATCACTTGCAACTCTTTACCCAACCATCTGTTCCTGAACGAAACATGCTGCACAGACGCCGCCGCCCGCAGTTCGGCGGCGCGGGCGCGGGCCGTGGCCCGGTCCAGCTGCGGCATCCGCGCCGCCGCCGTGCCGGGGCGCGGCGAATAGGGAAAGACATGGGCGTGCGCCAGCCCGGCCTCGGCCACCATGGCCAGGCTGTTGCGGTGCGCGGCCGCCGTTTCCGTCGGGAAGCCGGCGATGAGGTCGGCGCCGACGGCGATGTCCGGCCGGGCCAGCCGCAGCCGCTCGATCAATTGCAGCGCCTGCAAGCGCGAATGGCGCCGCTTCATGCGTTTCAAAACAAGGTCGTCGCCCGATTGCAGCGACAGATGCACATGCGGCATCAGCCGATGGTCGGCAAACGCCTCCAGCAGCGCCTCGTCGGCCTCGGCGGCGTCGAGCGACGACAGGCGGAGGCGCGGCAGGTCGGCAATGCGCGCCAGGATTTCCTGCACCAGGCGCCCGAGCGGCGGCCGGCCGGGCAGATCCTGCCCGTAGCTGGTGGCGTCGATCCCGGTCAGCACCACTTCCTTCGTTCCCCGATCCACCAGCGCGCGCACATGGTCGAGCACGGTCGCCATCGGCACCGAACGCGAAGCCCCGCGCGCCAGCCGCGTGACGCAGAAGGTGCAGTCATGGTCGCAGCCATCCTGGATGGCGACGAAGCCCCGGCTCCGCCGGGTGAAAATGCCGATGTCCGAGGCAGTTCTGCCCCATGCTTGCCACGAGAATTTGCGCCGGTTGGGGATGACCGCCGCCAGATCGGAAAAACGCTCGGGCGCGATCGTCGCCGCGCAGCCGGTGACGAAGACCGGCCCCGCCTTCGCCGCCCGGCGCACGGCGGCGCGGGCATCGCGCACGGCTTCCGCCGTCACCGCGCAACTGTTGACGACGGTTGAGCAATCCGGCGCAAGTGCCTGAAGTGCATCGCGTTCGGCAAGATTGGAACGGCAGCCATGGGTGATGACCAGCGCGCTCAAAGATCGGTCTCGCCGACGAAGCTGGTGGCGACCGGCCCGGTCATCAGCATGGTGCCGCCCGCGCCTTCGGCGATCCACAGGTCGCCGCCCGGAAGCGAAAGCCGCGCCCGTGCCCCGACCAGCCCTTTCGCCCGCGCCGCCGCGAAGGTGGCGCAGGCGCCCGAACCGCAGGCGAGCGTCAGCCCGGCGCCGCGTTCATAGACGCGAAGCCGCAGATGGTCGGCGCCCAGCAGCGCGGCGATGTTGACGTTCACCCCTTCGGGGAACAGCGGGTCGGCGCCGATCTCCGGTCCCAGCGTTTCCAGCGGCACGGCGTCGGCGTCGTCGACGAAAAACACCGCGTGCGGATTGCCCATGCTGACGGCGACCGGGCGCGCCAATTCCCCCCAGCCGACCGGCAGGGCCAGCGTGTCCATCGCATAGGCAAGGGGGATATGGTCCCAGCGGAAGTCGGGCTTGCCCATATCAACGGTGATGCCGTCGCCGGCCGGTCGCGCTGCCAGGATGCCGGCCCTGGTCTCGATCCGCGCCGTCCCGCCCAGCAAATGGGCGACGCAGCGGCTGGCGTTGCCGCAGGCCGCCGATTCGGAACCGTCCGGGTTGAAGATTCGCATGAAGACATCGGCCCGCGCCGAGGGTTCCAGCCGGATCAGCTGGTCGCAGCCGATGCCAAGCCGCCGGTCGGCCAGCAGGCGGATCCGTTCGGGCGACAGCGAGATTTCGCTTTCCCTGGCGTCGAAAATGGCAAAATCATTGCCAAGCCCATGCATCTTGCGGAACGGTGTCACCATTCCCGGCTTCTATGAAGCCGAAGCGCCGGTGGCAATGGCGTCGGCGCCCGCGGGGCGGCAAGCCGGCCGCAATTTTGATCTTTACAGCGGCCGCAAGCGTCTCCATATGCGCGATCTGCTGCCCCAAGGGACTTCCACCGCAAGGCAGCTTGTCGTCAACTACCTTGTGGAGGTCCCTTGAATTGCACGAAAGCCATAACGCGCTGGGGATAGCGCAAGCGCTGCGGCCCGCATCGCCCGTCACCCTCGTCCGCCCGAACGCCGCCATTCGCGCCGCGCGCTTCTTCTCTTCGGAATTTCCGGGGAAAAGCTTATATGCCGTGAAAGCGAATCCGTCGCCGGCGCTGCTGCTGAAGCTTTGGGAAGGCGGCATCCGCCATTTCGATGTCGCCTCCATCGCCGAAGTGCGGCTGGTGCGCGCCCTGCTGCCGGAAGCCGTCCTTGCCTTCATGCACCCGGTGAAGGCCGAGGAAGCGATTTTTGAAGCCTATCATCGCCACGGCGTGCGTATCTTCAGCCTCGATTCCCACGAGGAACTGGACAAGATCGTGCGTGCCTGCGCGACGGACGGCGTGGCCGCCAGCGACCTGACGCTCTGCGTTCGCCTCAAGGTGTCGTCGGCGCATTCGAAGCTGAGCCTCGCCTCGAAGTTCGGCATCGGCGTCGCCGATGCCCCGGCGCTGCTGCTGGCCGTCCGCCAGCAGGCCGACGTGCTTGGCATCTGCTTCCACGTCGGCTCGCAGGCGATGAGCCCGGCCGCCTACGCCGACGCCATGGCCTTCGTCCGCGCGGCCATCGTCGAGGCCGGCGTCACCGTCGATGTCGTCGATGTCGGCGGCGGCTTTCCAAGCTGCTACCCCGGCATGGAGCCGCCCAGCCTGCACACCTATTTCGCCGTCATCGAGCGTTCGTTCGAATCGCTGCCGATTTCCTACTCGGCCGAACTGTGGTGCGAGCCGGGCCGGGCGCTTTCCGCCGATTACGCCAGCGTGCTGGTGCGTGTTGAAAAGCGGCGCGGCAACGAACTCTTCATCAACGACGGCGCCTATGGCTCGCTGTTCGACGCCGCCCATGTGGAATGGCGCTATCCGGTGCGGCTGCTGCGGCCCGACCCGTCGGCCGCCGAGACCACCGGCTTTGCCTTCTACGGCCCGACCTGCGACGACATGGACCATATGCGCGGGCCGTTTCTGCTTCCGGCCGACGTGAAGGCCGGCGACTATATCGAGATCGGCCAGCTTGGCGCCTATGGGCAGGCGATGCGGACCGCCTTCAACGGCTTCGGCGAGGGCGAAACCGCAACCGTCGCCGACGCGCCGATGGCG
>CAYYGQ010000072.1:0-8852 GCA_964471485.1 uncultured Sandaracinobacter sp.
GGCAAGCGTCGCGATCTCCGAGTCGAGGGCGGCGATTGGTTTTTCAAAATCCAGAATCTGGGCCATGGCTCTTTCAGTTGGTCAGACTCGTCGATAAATCAAGCGCCATACTTCATGGCCGATGGCCCTGGCCTTGCCGGCAAAGCGGGTGTCGGGCCAGTCGTCCGGCACCCGCTCCCAGTCGTCCGGGGTTTCCGCCAGCCAGGCGAAATCCGGAAATTTCTGCATGGTTGCAAGGGTATGGCGAAGATAGCCGACATGGTCGGTGGCGATCCGCAATTCCCCCCCCGGCTTCAGCCTGGCGGCGACAAGGCCGAGCGGCCCCGGATTGACGAAACGGCGCTTTTCGTGGCGCGCCTTCGGCCAGGGATCGGGGTGCAGCAGCCAGACGGTTTCGAGCGAGGCGTCGGGCAGGCGCTCCAGCACGTCGATGGCGTCGCCCTGGTGGATGCGAACGTTCGAAAGCCGGTGCCGGTCGATGTCCGCCAGCAGGCCGGCCACTCCGTTCAGATAAGGCTCGGCGCCGAGAAAGCCCATGTCGGGGCGCCGCGCCGCCTGAAAGGCGAGATGCTCGCCCTTGCCGAAGCCGATTTCAAGGGCGAGCGGCCGATCGTCGCCGAAGAGGGTGCGGGCGGAGAGCGGGCCGGCGGCGGCAATGGCGATGCCTGGCAGCAGCTCCGCCACCAGGGTCGCGGCGCGCGGGCGCAGCGCGTGGCCCTGGGCGCGGCCGTAAAGCCGGCGGATCGACAGCGGGTCCTGCTTGGCCAAGGATGGGTCTTTCAGTCGGGGTCGAGGATATGGTCTTCGAGTTCGCCGTCGATCTCGGCTTCGGAGACCGTCCAGCCGCGCACCGAGGCGCCGACCAGATGCACGGCCTCGGGGTCGCCGGACAGCAGATGGTGCCAGCGCGGCAATGGCCTGCCCTCGTTAACGCGGCGGTAGGCGCAGGTGCCGGGCAGCCAGTCGAGCTGGCCGACGAGGCCGGGCGTCAACTGCACACAGTCGGGGACGAAGCGTTTTCGTTCCGGGTAATTGGTGCAGCGGCCGGTTTCGAGATCGAGCAGCCGGCAGGCGACGTTGGTGCGGTAGATGCGGCCGCTTTCCTCGTCTTCCAGCTTGTGCAGGCAGCATTTGCCGCAGCCGTCGCACAGCGCCTCCCATTCGGCGGCGTTGAGGTCGGCCAGCGGGAATCGTTCCCAGAAACGCGGCCTGAGCGCCTCAGCCAAGGAAGCGTTCCAGCGTGGCGGCCAGCTGTTCCGGGGTCGCCGTCTGGCTGGCCAGGAATTCGACGGCGCGGCCGTTCGGGTCCATCAGGTAGAAAAGGGCGCTGTGGTCGTAGGTGTAGCTGTCGTCGGTTTCGCCGGGGACTTTGGCCGCATAGATGCGGAAATTTTTGAGCGCGGCGTCGATCTGGGCGCGGCTGCCGGTGAGGCCGACGATGTCGGGGTGGAAGCTGGCGGTATATTCGGCCATCACCTCGGGCGTGTCGCGTTCCGGGTCGACGGTGACGAACAGCGGTTGCAGCTTTTGGGCGGCTTCCGGCTGCTGCTCGTCGAACAGCCGCAGCGCTGCCCCCATGGTGGCGAGGTCCATCGGGCAGACATCGGGGCAGTAGGTATAGCCGAAATACATCAGGCGCCATTTGCCGTCGAAGCTGGCGTTGCTGACGGGCCGGTTCTCTTCGTCCACCAGATCGAACTGCTGACCGATGGCGGCGTTCGAAAGATTGCCCTCGGGGGCGCTTCCAGGGCGGGTGAACCACAGCAGGGCGGCGGCGCCCAGCGCCAGCGCCAGCAGGATCAGCGGCAGATAGGCCGACCGTTTGCGGCCTTCGGAAGGTTGCACATTGTTCATGGCTCGCACATATCGGCGATCGGGCGGCAAAGTGGAAGCAGGAAAGACGATCGAGGCGAAGGATGCGGGGAAACGGCGGACGAAGACGAATCGGTTGGCTGGCGGCTGCGGCCCTGCTGGCGGCGCTGGTGCCGGCAACGATGGCGGCGGCACCGGCCGCGGCGCAGCAGTTCTCGGACGGCTATAATTTTCTGAAGGCGGTGCGCGACCGCGATGTGGGCAAGGCGCGGGAGCTGCTGGCGAAACCCGGAAGCACCATCGTGAACGCCCGCGATGTCACCAGCGGCGAAACCGGGCTGATGATCGCCCTGAAACGCCGCGACCTGCCCTGGGTGGCGCTGATGTTGCAGGGCGGCGCCGACACCAACATGAAGGACGCCGCCGGCAACACGCCGCTGATCGTCGCCGCGCAGAACAGCTTTCCCGAAGGGGCGGAGCTGCTGCTGTCGCGGCAGGCGCGGGTGGACGAGCCGAACAGCCAGGGCGAAACCGCGCTGATGAAGACGGTGCAGACCAACGACGTGATCACGGCGCAACTGCTGCTGAAGGCGGGCGCCGACCCCGACCGGCCCGACAATCTGACCGGCATGTCGGCGCGCGAATATGCGGCGCGCGACCTTCGCGGCGGCGCGCTTGCAAGGCTGATGGCCGAGACGCCGAAGAAGGGCGAGCAGCCGATGGTGGGACCGCAACTGTGAGCCGGGCGTTTGTGAGCCGGGCGCTTGTGAGTCGGGCATTGTGAGCCGGGTGGCGGCCTGAAGCCATGGCCAGCCTGCGGCCCTTCGTCGCCAGCGCGGCGCCCGGAATCCGCGTGCAGACGCTGGTGCTGGTGCGCTGGATCGCCATCATCGGCCAGTTGCTGTCGCTGCTGCTGGTGGGCCTGGTCATGCGCTATCCGCTGCCGTGGGCGGCGGCGCTTTCGGTGATCGGCGCGGCGATCGCCGTCAACCTCGGCCTTACCTGGTTCTATCGCCAGCGCGACCGCATCGGCGGCCGCGCCGCCCTGGTGCAGCTTGGCGTCGATCTGGTGCAATTGTCGGCGCTGCTGTTCCTGACGGGGGGGCTCGCCAATCCCTTCGCGCTGCTGCTGCTGGTGCCGGTGACGATTGCCGTCACCCTGCTGTCGGCGCGGCAGACGGTGGCGCTGGTGCTGGTGGCGCTGCTGCTGCTGGCCGCGCTTTGGTTCTGGCATCTGCCGCTGCCCTGGGCGGGCGGCGCCGACTTCGAGCTGCCGCTGGTCTATCGCCTCGGCCTGTTGATGGCGATTGGCGTCGGCATGCTGTTCCTCACTTTCTATGCGGGGCAGGTGGCGGCGGAAACCCGCCACCGGCAGATGGCGCTGATCGCGACGCAGGCGGCGCTCGACCGCGAGACGCGCATGGGGGCGCTGGGATCGCTGGCGGCGGCGGCGGCGCACGAACTGGGCGGGCCGCTCGGCACCATCACCCTGATCGCCCGCGACCTGAAATTCGCCCTGGCCGGCAACCGCGAGCTTTCGGAAGACGTGCAGTTGCTGAACCAGGAAGTGAACCGGGCGCGGGAAATCCTCATCAGCATTTCCGAACGCGCCGAGGCCGACCATCCGTTCCCGGAAGTGCGGCTGCCGACGCTGCTGCGGGAAGTGGTCGATTCGTTCGAGCCGACCAGGGTTGCGGTCGAGCTTTGCCTGCCCTGGCACGCCGGCGCCGGCCCGGTGGTGCCGCGCATGCCCGAACTGCTGCATGGTTTTTCCAACCTGCTGTCGAACGCGCTTCGCCATGCCGACGGCCGGGTGTGGCTTTGCGGCGGCGAAACCGGCGATGGCGTCTTTGTTGCGGTCGAGGACGACGGCCCCGGTTTCGGCGCCGATCTGCTGCCCCGGCTTGGCGAACCGTTCCTCGGGCCGTCGGTGTCGGGGTCGGGATCGACCGGGCTTGGCATCTTCATCGCGACGACGCTGCTGGAGCGACTGGGGATGCGGTTGCGCTTTGAAAATCGCCCCGAGGGCGGCGCCAGGGTGGAATGTCGCTGGCGAAACGCCGATATCGAAGCCACAAGGCGCGGAGCGCAGGAAGGCCGGGAGAAGGGATGAACGAGGAAACGACAACGGAATCGACGCCGGCAAACGGCCGTCTGCTGCTGGCCGACGACGACGACAGTTTCCGAAAACGCCTGGCGCTGACGCTTGGCCGCCGCGGCTTCGACGTGCACGCCGCCGAAAGCGCCGCGGCGGCGCGGCAGTTGATGCGGCAGATGAAGCCCGATTACGCCGTGCTCGACCTTCGCCTCGGCGACGGCAGCGGCCTTGATCTGGTCGCCGAACTGCGCGCGCTGCACCCGGACACCAAGGTGGTGATCCTCACCGGCTACGGCAATCTTGCCACCGCGGTCGCCGCCGTCAAGGAAGGGGCCATCGACTATCTGGCAAAGCCGGTCGACCCCGACGATCTGATGCACACGCTGCTGGCGCCGGCCGGCGAGAAGCCCGAGCCGCCGGCCGAGCCGATGAGCGCCGACCGCGTGCGCTGGGAGCATATCCAGCGCGTCTACGAACTGTGCGACCGCAATGTCTCGGAAACGGCCAGGCGCCTGAAGATGCACCGCCGCACCTTGCAGCGCATCCTCCAGAAGCGCAGCCCGCATTGATGGCGGGGCAACTGTCGCAACTGTCGGGAAAGCGCGTCCTGCTGCTGGTGGGGGGGGGAATCGCCGCCTACAAGGCGCTGGAGCTGGTGCGGGAAATCCGCCGCGCCGGCGGCGAAGTGACGCCGGTGCTGACGAAGGCCGGGGCGGAATTCGTGACGCCGCTGTCGCTGGCCGCCCTGGCCGAGCGCCCCGTCCACCAGCATCTCTTCGACCTGACGGCGGAAAGCGAGATGGGCCATATCCGCCTGTCGCGCGCCGCCGATCTGCTGCTGGTCTGCCCGGCGACCGCCGATCTTCTGGCGAAGATGGCGGCCGGCCTTGCCGACGACCTGGCCTCGACGCTGCTGCTGGCGACCGACAAGCCGGTCATGGTGGCGCCGGCCATGAACGTCCGCATGTGGCAGCACCAGGCGACCGTCGCCAATGTGGCGACGCTTCGGGCGCGCGGCGTCACTGTCCTTGAACCCGACAGCGGCGACATGGCCTGCGGCGAGTTCGGCCCCGGCCGCCTGCCCGAAGTTTCGCGGATTCTGGCCGCCGTCGCCGCGCATTTCGCCGAAGGGCCGCTTGCCGGCAAACATGTGCTGGTAACGGCCGGCCCGACCTTCGAGCCGATCGACCCGGTGCGCTTTCTCGGCAACCGCTCGTCGGGGAAACAGGGATTTGCCATCGCTGCGGCGTGTGCCGCCGCCGGCGCCCGGGTGACGCTGGTGGCGGGGCCGGTGGCGCTGCCCGCTCCGGCGGGGGTTGCCCGCGTCGATGTGGAAACGGCGGCGGAGATGGCGGCCGCCGTCGAAGCGGCGCTTCCGGCGGACGCCGCCGTGCTGGTGGCCGCCGTTGCCGACTGGGGGGTGGAAAAAAGCCCGGCCAAGATCAAGAAGGGGGCGGGCGGCCCGCCCAGCCTTTCCCTTCGCGAAAACCCCGACATATTGGCCGGGCTTGCCCGCTCGCCCCGGCGGCCGCGCCTCGTCGTCGGCTTTGCCGCCGAGACCGACCATGTGCTCGACCATGCGCGGGCGAAGCTTTCGAAAAAAGGCTGCGACCTGATCGTCGCCAACGATGTGTCCGGCGATGTCATGGGGGGAGGGCGCAACCGCGTGCATCTGGTGCGCGCCGACGGCGTTGAAAGCTGGCCCGAGCTTTCGAAAGAGGAAGTGGCGGCGCGGCTGGCGGCGCATATGGCGGAGCTTCTCGATGGCTGAGGTGCGGGCCGAGGTGCGGGCCGAGGTGCGGGTGGTGCGGCTGCCGCACGCCCTGGGGCTGGCGCTTCCGGCCTATGGAACGGCAGGCGCCGCCGGCATGGACGTGCTGGCGGCCGTGACCGAAGACCTCTGTCTGGCGCCGGGCGGGCGCGCCGCCATCCCCACCGGCCTTCGGGTGGAGGTGCCGGCGGGCCATGAATTGCAGGTGCGGGCGCGTTCCGGCCTGGCGCTTCGCGACGGCATCGCCGTGCTGAACGCCCCCGGCACCATCGACTGCGACTATCGGGGCGAAGTGCAGGTGATCCTCGCCAATCTTGGCGACCGGGCGTTTTCGGTGTCGCGCGGGCTTCGCATCGCCCAACTGGTGCTGGCCCCCTATGTGCGCTGCGAATGGCGGGAGGCGGACGCGCTGTCCGACACCGCGCGCGGCGCCGGCGGCTTCGGCTCGACCGGGCGCTTTTGAGCATGGATTTTTCCGATTCCGAACTGGAACGCTACCAGCGCCACATCGTGCTGCGCGAAGTGGGGGGCGTGGGCCAGCGGCGCTTTCGCGCCGCCAGCGTCGCCGTCGTCGGCGCCGGCGCCTTGGCCGCCCCCTCGCTGCAATATCTGGCGGCGGCCGGCATCGGCCGCCTGACCTTGATCGACGACGACGACATCGAGCTTTCGAACCTGCAACGGCAGACCTTGTTCGCCACCGCCGACATCGGCCGGCCGAAGGCGGTGGTGGCCGCCGAGCGGCTTCGCGCCCTCAATCCCCATGTCGAGATCCGCCCCCAGGTCGAACGGCTGACCGCCGAAAACGCCGACGCGCTGCTGGCCGGCCACGACGTGATTGCCGACGGCTGCGACAATTTCAAAACCCGCAGCCTCGTCAACCGCGCGGCGGTGCGGGGGCGTGTGCCGCTGGTGTCGGCGGCGATCGGCCCGTTCGAGGGGCAGTTGGGGGTGTTCGCCGGCCATCTGCCCGATCGGCCCTGCTATGCCTGCTTTGCTGGCCTTCCCGACGATGTGCCCGGCACCAGTTGCGCCGATATCGGCGTGCTGGGGGCGCTGCCGGGGGTGCTGGGGGCGGCACAAGCCCTTGAAGTGCTGCGCCTTGTCGCCGGCTTTGGCGACAACCGCCTTGGCACCCTCTGGCTGTTCGAGGGGCTGTCGGGGGCGTCGCGCCTCATTCGGGTGCCGAAGGATCCGGCGTGTCCGGTCTGCTGCTGATCCTCTGCGAAGGAGAAGGCGGCCGCGTTCGCGCCGGGCTGGAGCTGGCGGCGACCGTCGCCGCCATGGGGCGTCCGGTGCGGGTGCTGCTGAAGGGGGCGGCGCTGCGCTCCGCTCCGCGTTTGCACGAACAGTTCGCCGTCCTTCACGAACTTGGCGCCGAAATCCTCGCCTGCCAGACCGACATGGCGGATGGGGGCGTTGCCGCCGCCGATCTGCCGCCCGGCGTGGAGGCGGCCGGAATGCTGCACGCCATGCGCGGCACCGACGGCTGGCAGTTGCTGCTGGCCTGAACGCCGGCAGCGCCGGGAAGGGCGGCGCCAAACGGGCCGGGGGAAATGGGCCGGGGAAAGTGGGGGTTGGGGGTGCCCGCCGCTTTCTGCTAGACGGACGTGCTGGAAATCATGCCCTGGCGCCGCCATGGCGCGCCGGAAAAGGAGGTTCGTCGATGTATCGTCTCCATTACTGGCCGACTCCGAACGGCCACAAGGTCACGCTGTTTCTGGAGGAGACGGGCGTGCCTTATGAAGTGGTGCCGGTGAACATCATGGCCGGAGACCAGTTCCGCCCCGAATTCCTGAAGATCGCCCCCAACAACCGGATGCCGGCGCTGGAAGACCGGGAAGCCGGTGTGCACCTGTTCGAATCGGGCGCCATTCTGCTCTATCTCGCCGACAAGCTTGGCCGTTTCATCGCCCCGGCGACGGCCGGGCAGCAGCGCGCCGAAGTGCTGCAATGGCTGTTCTGGCAGATGGGCGGCCTTGGGCCGATGCTGGGGCAGGCCAACCATTTCCTCAAATACGCCCCCGAGAAACTTCCCTACGCCATGACCCGCTACCGCAACGAGGGGTTGCGGCTGCTGCATGTGATGGACCGCCGCCTTGACGACCGCGACTTCCTTGCCGGCGAACATTATTCGATCGCCGACATGGCTTCCTACCCCTGGGCGAAGTCGGGGATGGAGCTTCTGGGTGAGGGGCAGGAACTGCCGCGGCTGCGGCGCTGGCTGGAGAGCATCGCCGCGCGCCCGGCCACGGTCCGCGCCTATCAGGTGGCCGAGCGCCCGGAATTCCAGCGCGGCGAAGCCACCGACGAGCAGAAGCGGATGCTGTTCCAGCAGGGACCGCACAGCATCCGCCGCTGAACGCCAGCTTCGGCCGGCCGCCCCCGGCTCGCCCGTCCGGCGGTTTCGCTATCCGGCGGTTTCGCTTCCGGCGTGAACGCGGTTCTGCACCAGATGATCCACCACCGAGGGGTCGGCCAGCGTCGAGGTGTCGCCCAGATGGGCGATGTCGTTCTCGGCGATCTTCCTGAGGATGCGCCGCATGATCTTGCCGGAACGCGTTTTCGGCAGCGACGGCGCGAACTGGATGACATCGGGCGTGGCAATCGGGCCGATGTCCTTTCGCACCCACCGCACCAGTTCCTGGCTGAGCGCCTCTGAAGGCTCTTCGCCGGCGATGAGCGTGACGAAGCTGTAGATGCCCTGGCCCTTCAGGTCGTGCGGATAGCCGACGACGGCGGCCTCGGCCACCTTCGGATGGGAAACGAGGGCACTTTCCACTTCCGCCGTGCCCATGCGGTGGCCGGAGACGTTGATGACATCGTCGACCCGGCCGGTGATCCAGTAATAGCCGTCCTCGTCGCGGCGGCAGCCGTCGCCCGAGAAATAGCGCCCCGGGTAGCTGGCAAAATAGGTGTTGAAGAAACGCTCCGGGTCGCCCCAGACGCTGCGCATCTGCCCCGGCCAGGAACGTTTGATGCAGAGATTGCCCTCGGCGACGCCTTCGAGCGTGCGCCCTTCGGAATCGACGATTTCCGGCACCACGCCGAAGAAGGGCAGCGTCGCCGATCCCGGCTTCAGCGCGAAGGCGCCGGGGAAGGGCGCGATCATCGAGCCGCCGGTTTCCGTCTGCCACCAGGTGTCGACGATCGGGCAGCGGCCGTCGCCGACGA
>CAYYGQ010000073.1:0-8741 GCA_964471485.1 uncultured Sandaracinobacter sp.
GGCCGCTGCTTGGCCGCCGTGGCGCCCGATTGCAACCGTCGAACGCCGGCCGCCGGAATTTTTCGGCGGCTTGCTGCGGATTCTCCCGATGGGAGAAATCCGCTAGGGTCGGCGCAAAGAGAAAGGCGTCCCGTGCAGCAGCAGATTTCCGTCATCACCCTGGCGACGACCGACCTTGCCCGTTCAGCGCGCTTTTACCGCCACGGTTTCGGCTGGGCACCGGTGTTCGAACATGCCGACATCCACTTCTACCAGATGAACGGCTTCGTGCTGGGCATTTTTCTGCAACAGGCGCTGGAGCAGGATATGCAAAGGCCGGGCCTGCTGTCCCCCGGCGCGTTTTCGCTGGCGCACAATGTGGCGCGGCAACAGGATGTGGAACCGGCCATGGCCGCGCTGCTGGCGGCCGGCGGCCGGCTGCTGCGCGCGGCGGACGCGCCGGCCCATGGCGGCTATCGCGGCTATGTGGCCGACCCCGACGGCCATGCCTGGGAAATCGCCTGGAACCCCGCCTGGCCCATCGACGCCGAGGGGCGCGTCACTTTCGGCCTTTGATCGGCCGCGCTGCTAGATGGCGTTCGAGAAGCGTTCGCTGGGGTGGTTTCGGTAACGGTCGAAGCAGGAGGCGATGGCGCGCGCATAGGGCAGGCCGTCCGCGGTCACTTGCAGGCGGTTGTCGGCCAGTGTGCACAGCCTCTTCAGCAGGAAGGGTTGCAGGCGCAGTTCGACGAGGCGGATGTCGGCGAAGGCGGAAAGATCGGCGGCGCGGCCGCACAGCAGTTCCTCGATGATGAGGCCGCGCTCGCGGTCGTCGGTGGCGCGGCGGACGCCAAGGGTCGCCGGCGGCAGGCCGTCGGCCACCCGGTCGCGATAGGCGCCCAGATTCTTCTCGTTTTGCAGGATCACTTCCGGCGTGCAGGTGATGGCCGTGGCGCCGACGCCGAGCAGCACCTCCGACTGGTCGTCGGTGAAGCCCTGGAAATTGCGTCGAAGCGTGCCGTTCCGGGCGGCGACGGCCATCGGATCGTCGGGCCTGGCGAAATGGTCGAAGCCGACCGCCTGATAGCCGGCCGCCACCAGCCGCTCGTGGCCAAGGGCGGCCGAACGGAAGCGTTCCTCCATGCCGGGGAGATCGTGGGAGTCGATCTGGCGCTGGCGCGGAATCATCTGCGGCACATGGGCATAGCCGAACAGGGCGACGCGATCCGGCCCCAGTTCGACGGCCTGGTCGATGCTGCGCAGCAGATGGTCGGTGGTCTGCCCGGGAAGGCCGTACATCAGGTCGAAGTTCAGCGACTTGACGCCGCTGTCGCGCAGCGCCTTCGTTCCCTCGACGATCATCTCCAGCGGCTGGATGCGGCCGACGCGCTTCTGGATGTCCGGCTCCAGCGTCTGCACGCCGAAGCTCGCCCGGCTGATGCCGATCTTGCCGAGGAGGGTGCGCCATTCGCCCTCGAAGGTGCGGGGGTCCAGCTCGACGGAGATTTCCGGCCGGTCGTTGCCGAAGAGGGAAATGAGCTGGCCGACCAGGCGGACGAAGCCGGCCGGCTCCAGCGAATTGGGGCTGCCGCCGCCGAAGCTCAACCGGTCGAGCCGCACCTTGCCGCCGACGCGCGCGGCCAGCCAGTCGATTTCCGCCTGCAGGACTTCCAGATAATTCTCGACCCTGGACGGCTTGTTGGCGCGATGGGTGTTGCAGCCGCAATACCAGCAGATGATCTTGCAGAAGGGGATGTGGGCGTAAAGCGAGATCGGGGTGCCGTGCGGCAGTTTCCGCAGCGCTTCCAGCTGGGCCTCGGCGCCGACGGCGTCGCTGAATTCCACCGCCGTCGGATAGCTGGTGTAGCGCGGCACCGGACGAGCCAGCAGTTCTGGATAATAGGGCCACATGAGCCGTTCCTGAGCCGGCGCGGCGTCGCTGGCATTGATCAGGGTCAAACCTGCCTCCTGTTGCGGGGAAAGGGTTGCTCTGGCGTCGTTCGTTTCGCCTTCAGTCTCCGGCCAGCAGGGCAAGCTGGTTGCGGTCGCGGATGCCGAGCGCGCGGCGCCCCGGCAATTCGATGATGCCGGCGGCCCTGAGCGCCGACAACTGGCGGCTGACCGTCTCGATGGTGAGGCCGAGCACATCGGCGATCTGCTGGCGGTCGAGCGGCAGGTCGAAATCGTCGAGCGGCCTGTTGTCGGACGGATCGGCGAGGCGGGCCGACATTTCCAGCAGGAAGCTCGCCACCCGTTCGCTCGCCGATTTCCGCCCCAGCAGCAGCATCCAGCGCCGCGCCCGGTCCAGTTCGTCGAGGGCGCGGCCCAGCAGCTGGTGTTCGAGATCGGGATGTTCGCGCGCCAGCCGGTCGAACATGGTGCGCGGGAACAGGCAGACCTTGCTGTCGACGAGGGCGGTGACGCTGTGCTGGCTGCGCTCGCCGAACGGGCGGCCGATGAAGTCGGCCGGGTAGACGACGCCGACGATCTGCTCGCGGCCGTCGCTGGTGCTGGTGGACAGTTTCAGCACACCCTCGATGACATTCGCGACGAGCGACGCTTCCTCGCCCTCCCAGACCAGGGTCTTGCCTTTCGGGATGACCTGGCTGCGGCCCTCGCGGCTGTAAAGGTCGAGCACTTCGGGCGACAGCGCCGCGCAGACGGCGCGGTCGCGAACGGGGCAGGTGTCGCAACGGCGCGCCGTTGCGGGCCGTTCGGCGGCGGGGGGAGGAGGCTGCGTTCGGGCGGATGTCGATTGCACGGAACTTCGCTCCTGCGGTCGGCATGGGAGTAGGCACGGTGAACAATCTTCGGCATGGTGTAAACATGCAATCTGGTGTTGTGCTTGCCTATTTGTCGCCATCGCCGGGCGCGCGCAAGTGGCGGTTCGTCGCAGGCTGACGTACAGGCTGGCGTGCAGGCTTGCGGCGCGTGTTGCGGGGAATCGGGCACTGGAAAGGCAGTCGGTATGACGCAGCGGTTGCGGCTGGAAATTCCCGTGATTCTTCCCGAGGTGGCCGACGCCGCCGATGCCTGCGTCGGCCGGCTGGTGGCCGAGCTGGAAGGCCGCGCCGGGGTCGAGCGGGTGCATGTCGATGTTCCAGCGGCGGGCGAGGCCGGCCCGCCGCTGCTTTGCATCCATTATGATCCGGGCCGGATCTCGCTGTCGCGCATCCGCGAATTTGCCGAATCGGCCGGTGTCGGCATCACCCGGCGGATCGGCCATCTGCTTTGGCGGGTGGAGGGGCGGCTTTATCCGCGCCGGGCGCGCATCATTGCGGCAATGCTGCGAAAACTGCCCGGCGTGTTCGAAGCCGGGGTGAACGCATCGGGCGTGATTGCCGTCGAATATGACCGGCAACTGCTGTCGGAACAACAAATCCGCGCCACGCTCGCCGGGCATGGCCTGGGCGAGAGGGCCAAAGAGACCGCAGGCGGGAAGGGCGGGCACGACCATGCCCATGCCCACAGCCATGGCGGCGGCACGCCGGGGCTGTTGCTGGCGCTGCTTTGCGGCGCGCTGCTGATGGTGGGGTTTCTGCTCGACCGGCTGTGGCCGGATGCGCCCGCCGGCGTGGTGACGGCCTTCTACATCGCCGCCTATGCGGCCGGCGGCTACCACAGCATCGGCGACGCCGTCGAAAGCCTGCGCCTCGGGCGCTTCGAGATCGACACCTTGATGCTGGTGGCCGCCGCCGGGGCGGCGGCGCTTGGCGCCTGGGCCGAAGGGGCGCTGCTGTTGTTCCTGTTCAGCCTTGGCCACGCGCTTGAGCATTACGCCATGGAGCGCGCCAGGCGCGAGATCGAATCCCTGTCGGCGCTGGCGCCGGAAACGGCGATGGTGCGCCGGGGAACGGCGCTGGTGACAGTCGCGGTGGCCGAGCTTGCGGTTGGCGATCGCGTCGTCGTTCGTCCGGGCGAGCGCGTCGCCGCCGACGGCTTCGTCCTTTCCGGCCACGGCAGCATCGACCAGGCGCCCGTCACCGGAGAGAGCATCCCCGCCGACAAGGTTCCTGTTGCGGACGCCGAGGCCGCCCGCGCTCGCCCCGAGGCCGTGGCGGCCGAATCCCGCGTTTTCGCCGGCAGCGTCAATGGCGGCGGTAGCCTTGACATCGAAGTGACGGCGGCGGCCGCCGAATCGACCCTTGCCCGCATGGTGCGGATGGTGCGCGAAGCGGAAACCCGCCGCTCGCCGACGCAGCGGCTGACCGACCGCTTCGAGCGCGTCTTCGTGCCGCTGGTGCTGGCGCTGGCGCTGGTGCTGATGTTCGCCTTTCTGCTGCTGGACGAGCCGTTCAGCGCCAGCTTCTACCGCTCGATGACGGTGCTGGTGGCGGCCAGCCCTTGTGCCCTCGCCATTTCCACGCCGAGCGCCGTCCTCGCCGGCGTCGCCCGCGCCGCCAAGGGCGGCGTGCTGGTGAAGGGCGGGGCGCCGCTGGAACTGCTGGGGGCCTTGTCGGCCATCGCGTTCGACAAGACCGGGACGCTCACCACTGGCAAACCCTCCATTCGCGGCCTTTTGCCGGCGCCCGGCGTGGCAAAGGAGGAGTTGCTGGCGGTGGCCGTGGCCGTGCAGAAGCTGAGCGATCACCCGCTGGCGCGCGCCATCGTCCGCGATGCGGCGCCGCTGCTGGGCGAGGCCGCGATCCCCGAGGCGACCGGCCTGGTCAGCCGCACCGGCTTCGGGGTCTCGGCCGAAGTGGACGGCGAGGCGGTGTGGATCGGCAAGGCCGCGCTGTTCGGAACCGACGGGGTGCCGCCCTTGTCGGACGCGGCGCGCCGCGCGGTGCAGCAATTGCGGGAGCGCGGGGAAACGCTGATCGTGGTGCGCCGGGGCTCGCGCGAGCTTGGGGTCATCGGCCTGGTCGATCCGCCGCGCCCCGAGGCGAAGGCGACGATCGGGCGGCTCCGGGCGCTCGGCATTCGGCGCCTGGCGATGCTGTCGGGCGACCACCAGCGCGCCGCCGACGGCGTTGCCCGCGAAGTCGGCCTCGATGAAGCGTTCGGAGACCTGCTTCCCGAGCACAAGGTGGAAACGATCCTGCGCCTTCGCCTCGAAGGCGAGGTGGCCATGGTGGGCGATGGCGTCAACGACGCGCCGGCGATGGCGAACGCCAGCGTCGGCATCGCCATGGGGGCGGCCGGCTCGGCGGTGGCGCTGGAAACCGCCGATGTGGCGCTGATGGCCGACGATCTCGCCCGTCTGCCCTTTGCCGTCGGTCTCAGCCGCCAGACCCGGCGCGTCATCCGCCAGAATCTGCTGATCAGCCTCGGCATGGTCGCGGTGCTGATTCCGGCCACCATCCTTGGCCTTCGCATCGGCCCGGCGGTGGCGTTCCACGAAGGCTCGACGCTGCTGGTGGTGCTGAACGCGCTGAGGCTGCTGCGCTTTCGGGCGCCGGCATAGGCCCGTCTTTCCGGCCGAACAGCCGGAAAGCGGCTCCCTCTGGTCAGCATTGCGAATCAACCGCAAAAGCGGCGCATCCATGCAAGGCCAGAGTTATCAGCTTTCTGTCGATAACCTGACAACAACATTAAGATTTGCACAGATTCAGGCACTGTGGAGCGCCCCAGACGATATGGCCGTCATTGCCAATTGCGAACGTTTTGCAAAATAGTTAGGCGAATCGAGACCGCACGACGGAACAATTACCTGGAGATCATTCGTGTCACTACGCCTGTTGGCAACCGCGCTGGCGGGAATCCTGTTTCTCTCCGGCTGCTCGAATGGAAACCGGCAGCAGGCCGGAGAGGAGGTGAACCTCTATACGGCGCGCCATTACGATAGCGACCTCTTCCTCTTTGCAGAGTTCACGCGTGAAACCGGCATCAAGGTCAACCGCATCGAAGGCGATGCCGACCAGCTGATCGCCCGCATGAACAGCGAAGGCGCGAACAGCCCGGCGGACCTGTTCATCACGGCGGATGCCGGCGCGCTCTGGCGGGCGCGGCAGGCGGGCTTGTTCCAGCCCATCCAGTCGGAAACCCTGGACGCGCGTATTCCCGCCAACCTGCGCGAACCCGACGGCCACTGGTACGGCTTCATGCGCCGCGCGCGTGTTGTCGCCTATGACAGCGCCCGGGTGCAGCCCGCGGAGATCGACGATTACGCCATGCTTGCCGGTCCGCGCTTCAAGGGCAGGATCTGCGTCCGCTCGTCCGACAGCGTCTACAATCTTTCGCTCGTGGGCGCGCTGATCGAGGCGTGGGGCAAGGAAAAGGCGGAGCAATGGGTGCGCGGCGTGGTCGCCAACATGGCGCGTCCGCCCGAAGGCGGGGACCGCGACCAGATCCGCGCCGTGGGTGCCGGGGTATGCGAAGTCGCCCTCACTAACAGCTATTATTATATTCGCATGGCCAACGGCGACAACGAGGCCGACCGCAAGGTGACGGAGCGTGTGAAGCTCGGCTTCCCCAGCCTCGATGGCAAGGGCGCGCATGTGAACCTGTCGGGCGGCGGCGTGGCCGCCAATGCGCCGAACAAGGCGAACGCCATCCGCCTGCTGGAATTTCTCGCGTCGGCCGAAGCGCAACGGCATATCGCCGCCAACAACAACGAATTCCCCGCCTCGGCCGATGTGCCGCCGCCGCCGCCGGTCGATGCCTATGCGGATTTCCAGGCCAATCCGATGAGCGCGGCCGCCTTTGCGGCGCGGCAGCCCGAAGCGCAATCGCTGATGAGCGCGGCCGGGTGGCGATAGCAGCGGCACGGTTCCTGCCGCGCCGGCGCATCTCCCTCCTTCCTGCC
This sequence comes from uncultured Sandaracinobacter sp., assembly GCA_964471485.1. Lineage (GTDB taxonomy): Bacteria > Pseudomonadota > Alphaproteobacteria > Sphingomonadales > Sphingomonadaceae > Sandaracinobacteroides. Next base: position 6,728 of record CAYYGQ010000073.1, read on the forward strand.
CTGGCGGCGATGGCCGGACTGGTGGCGGCGCTGCCGCTGGCGGGCGTTATCGCCGCGGCCCTGTTCGGAGACAGCGCGGACATCGCCGCGCGCGATGTGCTGCGCTATGCGGGAACGTCCGCCGTGCTGGCGCTGCTGGTCGGCGTGGCGACCGGCATTGCCGGCACGCTGGCGGCGTGGCTGGTGGTGATGCACCGTTTTCCGGGCCGCGATGCGTTCACATGGACGCTGGCCCTGCCGCTGGCCGTTCCGGCCTTCGCGCTGGCCTATGCCTATGCCGACCTGTTCGATGTTGCCGGGCCGCTGCGGATCTGGATGCGCGAGGCGCTGGGCTTCGACCTGCCGTTCGGGATGCGCGGCTTCGGCGGCGCGGTGTTCGTGCTTTCCTGCGCCTTCTATCCTTACGTCTATCTGGCCATGCGGGCGGCCTTCCTCAACCAGTCGGTGAACGTGCTGGAAGCGGCGCGGACGCTGGGCTGCGACGGCTGGCGCGCCTTGTATCGCGTCGCGCTGCCGATGGCGCGCCCGGCGCTGGCGGCGGGCGTGGCGCTGGCGGTGATGGAAACGCTGGCCGATTACGGCGCGGTGCAGTTCCTGAGCGTGCAGACGCTGACCACCGGCGTGGTGCGGGCATGGTCCGTCTATGGATCGACGGTCAGCGCCGCCCGCTTTGCGCTGCCCTTGCTGGCGGCGGCCGCCCTGCTGCTGTGGATCGAGCGGCGCCGGCGGCCGGGGCGAACGCACGAGGCGGGCAATGCGCGCTGGCGGGCGATCGAGCCAAAGCCGCTTTCGGGCGGCGCGGCCTGGCTTGCCACGCTGTTCTGCCTGCTGCTGATCGCGCTGGGCCTGCTGTTGCCGGTCGGATGGCTGCTGCTTCATGCGCTGGATGTCCGCCCCGACTGGCCGCGGTTGCTGCGGGCGGCGACGCATAGCCTGACGCTCGGCGTTGCCGGTTCCGTGGTGATCGTCGTGCTGGCGACGATGCTGGCGCTGGGCAGCCGCAACCTGCCGGCGGCGGCGCGGCTCGCCAGCCTTGGCTATGCGACCCCCGGCGCGGTGATGGCGATCGGCCTGCTTGCGCCGGCGGGCGCGATCTGGACCCTGTTTCCCGGCTCGGGCCATGCCATGGCGATCGCCTTGCTGATCTATGCCTATGCCGCGCGGCTGATGGCGGCGGCGCTGGAGCCGATCGATGCCGGCCTGACGCGGGTGACGCCATCCATGATCCAGGCCGCGCGCAACCTTGGCCGCGGCGAGACCGGCGGCGCCGTCGCCGTCGAATTGCCGGTGGCGCGCGGCGCGATGCTGACGGCGGGCCTCGTCGTCTTCATTGATATTCTGAAGGAACTGCCCGCGACGCTGATCCTGCGGCCATTCGATTTCGATACGCTTGCCGTCCTCGCCAGCAATTATGCGCTGGACGAACGGCTGGAATATGCGGGCGCGCCGTCGATCCTGATCATGCTCTTGTCGTTGCCCGCCGTCGTCTGGCTGACGCGCAAGATTGCCCGCTCGCGGCCTGGTTCATAGGCGAGGCCGATGGCGCCCGACATGCTGACTGTCCGCGATGTTTCCCGCAGCTATGGCCGGCGCATGGCCGTTGCCAATGCAACGCTGACCCTGCGGGCCGGGCGCATCACCTGCCTGCTTGGCCCGTCCGGCTGCGGGAAAAGCACGTTGCTGCGTCTGATCGCCGGCCTTGAAGCGGTCGACGAAGGCGAGATCGGCATCGCCGGCGCGCTGGTGTCCGCGCCCGGCCTGACGGTGCCGCCGGAGGATCGCGCCATCGGGCTGGTGTTTCAGGATTTCGCGCTGTTTCCGCATCTCGATGTCGCGGGCAACATCGGTTTCGGCCTCAGGGCGCTGCCGGCGGCCGAGCGGCGCCAACGGGTCGACACGCTGCTTAGGTGCTTCCACCTGCAACCCCTGGCGGCAAAATGGCCGCACACGCTTTCGGGAGGAGAGCAGCAGCGGGTCGCGATCGCCCGGGCGCTGGCCCGCTGGCCTGCGGTGC
>CAYYGQ010000074.1:0-2814 GCA_964471485.1 uncultured Sandaracinobacter sp.
CGTTTTCGTCTGTCAAAGGCTCGCCGTCGAGGCCAAGCTGCGGCTGCTTCGTCGTCGGCTGATTCAAAAGCGCCGGGAACTTCACCCCCCAGAGCGCCCCCACGTCCATGAAGATCGACGGCCTGAGGCCGAGTTCGCGGCCGCCGCTGCCCAGCGGAATTTCGACTTCGGCGCGGGCCAGATAATAATTCTTGCCGCCGATGGAGTCGTCGCTCCAGTTGCGGCGTTCGCCGAGGAGCGGATCGTCATAGCCTTCCTGCTCGCCGGCGCGGTATTTCCGCAGGATTCTGGGACCGACGCCGCGAATGCCGAAGCCGCGCATCTGCGGCTCGCCGAGGAAGAAGCGGTCGGTCAGGCGCACGCCCTTGCCGCCGATGCTGGCGATGTTGCCGGCCTCGGCGCCGAGGTTCAAGATGAAATTGGCCGGCAGCAGCCAGTAGCGGTCGTAGTTGACGCGGCTGCGCACATAGCGGACCGAGCCGCCGAGGCCGGCGAAATCCTGGTTGAGGACGAAGCGCTGCCCCCTGGTCGGGCGGATGCGGTTGTCGAGCGTGTCGTTCACCAGGCTGTAGCCGACGGACGAGGTGGTGTATTTGCCGATCGCCTCGCAAAGATAGCGGCCGGCCTTCAGCGGGTCGCATTCGAGCGTGCCGGTATCGGGGTTCGGCGAGAAGAAGGTGCCCTTGTCGAGCGTCACATTGTCGAACGACAGGCCGTAGCGGAACTGCGCCTGCCAATATTCATTGAGCGCGGTGCCGGTGCGGATCTGGAAGCCGTTGGTCACCTGCTGGTAGGTGGTGGAGCGGTCGCCGCCGATATTGTAGGTGAAGCTGTTGTAGTCGCGGCGGAAAATATTGAAGCCAAGCGCCAGGTTGCGGTCGAAGAGATAGGGTTCGGTGAAGCCGACATCGACCGATTTCGCATAGGAACTGATGCTGGCCGACAGGCTCAATTGCTGCGCCCGGCCGCGGAAGTTGCGCTGCTCGATGGCGAAGCTGAAGATGAAGCGCTCGATCGACGAGAAGCCGGCCGACAGTTGCAGCGAGCCGGTGGGCCGTTCCTCCACGTCCACCTGGAGGGCGATCTTGTCGGGGTCGGAGCCGGGGGCCTGCTTCACTTCCAGCTTGTCCTGGAAGAAGCCGAGGCTCTGGATGCGGTCGCGCGAACGCTTCACCTTCAGCGAGCTGAAGGCGTCGCCCTCGGTGAGGCGGAATTCGCGGCGGATCACTTCGTCGCGCGTGCGGGTGTTGCCGTTGATGGTGACCGATTCGACATAGACGCGCGGCGTTTCGTTGATCACGAAGGTGATCCCCATTTCGCGCTTTTCCTTGTCGCGGTCGAAATTGGGGCGGACATCGGCAAAGGCATAGCCCATGGCGCCGACCGCTTCGGTCAGGCCGTCGACGGTATCCTCGATCTGCTTGGCGTTGTACCAGTCGCCTTCCTTCATCGGCAGCAGGCGCTTGAAGATGTCGGCCTTGACGTCGCGAATCTGGCTTTCAAGATCGACGGGGCCGAAATGATAGCGGTCGCCCTCCTCGATCACATAGGTGACGAGGAAATCGCGGCGGTCCGGCGTCAGTTCGGCGACCGACGACACCACGCGGAAATCGGCATAGCCTTCGGTCAGGTAGAATTGCCGGAGCTTCTGCTGGTCGAAGGCCAGGCGGTCCGGGTCATAGCTGTCGGACGAGGAAAACAGGCGGAACCAGCGCGCCTGCTTGGTGACCATCTCGCCGCGCAGCTTCTTGTCGGAGAAACGCTCGTTGCCGATGACGTTGATCTGGCGGATCTTCGACTTCGGGCCTTCGGAAATCTCGAAGATGAGATCGACGCGGTTCTGGTCGAGATTGACGATCTTCGGATCGATGCGGGCGGCGAAGCGGCCGCCGCGCCGGTAGAGTTCGAGGATGCGCGCCACATCGGCGCGGGCGCGCGACGCCGTGAAGATCTGCCGGGGCGCGATGCGGATTTCCTCGCGGATCTTGTCTTCCTTGATGCGCTTGGCGCCTTCGACGATGATCCGGTTGATGACCGGATTTTCCTTCACCTCGATGGTGATGTTGCCATCGCCGTCGTCGCGGATCTGCACGTCGGCGAACAGTTCGGTTTCGAACAGATCCTTCAGGGCGCGGTCGAGCCGGGTGCGATCGTAGGATTCGCCGGCGCGAAGGTCGACATAGGAAAGCACGGTGTCGGGTTCGAGCCGCTCGTTCCCCGTAACCGAGAGCGAGCGCAGCGTCCGCACCGGCTCGGGGTTGACCGCGGCGGGGGCGTCGAGGACCGGCGCGGCCGGGGCGGCGGGCGCGGCAGAGGGCGCCGCCTCCTGCGCCAGCACCGGCACGGCGACGATCTGCGCCGTTCCAAGCAGCAGCGGCGCCAGCGCGGCGCGGCGGATCCGCCCGAAGCTTCCGGGGCCACGGCCCACTGCAACCCGATGTTTCGTCACGATAAACCCGGCTTCCTTCGACGAACTCAACTGACGACGCCCGCCAGCTTCTCCCACAAGCCGATCGATTGCAGGTCATTCCAGGTCAGGAACAGCATCAGGCTCATCAGCAATGCGAATCCCGACATGAACGCCCATTCCTGCAACTTCGGATCGAGCGGCCGGCGGCGAACGGCTTCCAGCGCGTAGAGGAACAAATGGCCCCCGTCCAGCATCGGGATCGGCAGCAGGTTGATGAATCCGAGATTGATGGAGATGAGCGCGACGAAACTGACCAGCGCCGGCCAGCCGAGGGTGGCGCTCTGCCCGGAGAATTGCGCGATCCTGACCGGCCCGCCCAGTTCGGCCACGTCGCGCCGCCCGGT
>CAYYGQ010000074.1:2824-8648 GCA_964471485.1 uncultured Sandaracinobacter sp.
GGTCAGCACCTGGCCCATCGTCTCCCACATCATGCGGCAGGTGTCGATGGTCTCGGCAACGGCCGAGCGCAGCGCCGTGGCCGGTCCCTCGCGCACCACCAGCAATTCGTTCGAGGCGACGCCAAGGGCGCCATGGCGAAATTCGTTGCCGAACCGGTCGCGGCTGGTCACGACCCTCGGGGTAACGGCGAGGTCGACGGTCTGGCCGGCGCGCTCCAGCGTCACCTGCATTTCTGTTCCCGGATTGATGGTGACGATCCGCATCAGATCCTCGAACCGCTCCACCCGCTGGCCGTCGATCGAAAGGAAACGGTCGCCCGCCTGGATCCCGGCGCTTGCGGCCGGGGTGCCGGGCACCACCTGGCTGACGACAGCCGGGGTGATCTGGTGGCCCCAGGTCATGAAAAAGACCGCGAAGATAAGGATGGCGAAGAGGAAATTGATGGCCGGCCCGGCAAAGACCACGGCGGCGCGCTGGTAAAGCGGGCGGAAGTGGAACAGCTCGGAGCGCTCGGCCATGGGCACTTTCGCCAGCGCCGCCGGGTCGGGCTGGCTGGCGCCGTTCATGTCGCCGGCGAATTTCGCATAGCCGCCAAGCGGGATGGCGGCGATTCGCCAGCGCGTGCCACGGCGGTCCACCCGCGCCAGCAGTTCCGGGCCGAAGCCGACGGAAAAAGTCTCGACGCGGATTCCGAACAAGCGGGCAACGCCATAGTGGCCGAACTCGTGCACGAACACCAGAACGCCGATGACGACCAGAAAGACCGCGAGGGTATAGAGAAATCCTGGCGACGCGAGTGTGTCCATGAAGGCCGCTTATCCCGAAATGCCTGATGCCACAAACCGGCCGGTCTCGATACGGGCGGCCAACTGTCGGGCGCATGAACGGGCCGCGCGGTCGGCCTCCAGCACATCGTCGAGGCTGGCCAGCGCCGACGCCGGGCGCACCATCAGCGTCTCGGCGACGATGTCGGCGATGGCCGGAAAGGCGATGCGGCCGCCAAGAAAGGCGGCGACGGCCTCCTCGTTGGCCGCGTTCAGCACGCAGGGGCGGCACTTGCCGTCCACAAGCGCCGCTTCGGCCAGCGCCAGCGCCGGAAAGCGGCCGCGATCCGGCTCCTCGAAGTCGAGCCGGCCGATCGTGGCGAGATCGAGCCTCGTCGCCGGGGTTTCGATGCGCTCGGGGAAGGCCAGCGCATGGGCGATGGGCACGCGCATGTCGGCGGGGCCAAGCTGCGCCAGCAGCGAACCGTCGACATATTCAACGAGGCCATGGACCAGGCTTTGCGGATGCACCAGCACCCCCAGTTGATCAGGGCGCAGGCCGAACAGATGCATGGCCTCGATCAGTTCCAGCCCCTTGTTCATCAGCGTCGCCGAATCGACGGAAATCTTCGCCCCCATCGACCATACCGGATGGCGCACCGCCTGCTCGGGCGTCGCCCGCGCCATCTCCGCCGCCGACCAGCAGCGAAACGGCCCGCCAGAGGCCGTCAGCCATACCCGCCGCGCCTTGTCGGCCGATTCCAGCACCTGGAAGATGGCGTTGTGCTCGCTGTCGACCGGAAGCAGCGTCGCCCCCGTCCGCCTGGCCGCCCCGGTCATCAGTTCGCCGGCACAAACCAGCGCTTCCTTGTTGGCCAGCGCAACCGAAATGCCGGCCTGAAGCGCCGCCAGCGTCGGCGGCAGGCCGGCGGCGCCGACGATGGCCGCCACCACCAGATCGGCCGGGCGGACGGCCGCCTCCACCAGCGCCCCGGCGCCGGCGGCCACTTCGACGCCGCTGCCGGCAAGCGCTTCTTGCAGAGGTCGATAATGGCGGCCGTCGGCGATCACCGCCAGTTCGGCGCGGTGGGCGCGCGCCAGTTCCGCCAGCCGCTGCCAGTTGTGGCTGGCGGAAAGCGCCGCCACCCGGAAGCGTTCGGGGTTGCGGGAAACGAGGTCGAGCGTCGACGTGCCGACCGAGCCGGTGGCGCCAAGGATGGTGATCCGCTTCATGGCAGCGCCAGCGGATACAGGCCGGCCTTGCCGAACGCCAGCCAAAGGCCGCCTTTATTGAAGGCCAGCCAAAGGCCGGCGAGGCAGGCCACCGGCACCAGCCCGTCCAGCCGGTCCATGGCGCCGCCATGGCCGGGCAGGATGGCGCCCGAATCCTTGACGCCGGCGCGCCGCTTCAGGAAGCTTTCGAAAAAATCGCCGGCCTGCGCCACCACCGCCACCCCCAGCCCGATCGCCAGCCACAGCAGCGCCGGCCGCCCCCAGCCGACGGCGCCGGCGAACAGCAGCGAAAACAGCGCCGCCCCGGCCATGCCGCCCAGCAGGCCGGCCCAGGTCTTGTTGGGGCTGACCGCCGGCCAGATGCGCGGGCCGCCGATGGCGCGGCCGGAAAAATAGGCGAAGATGTCGGTCGCCCACACCATGCCCAGCAGCCACAGCAGCAGTTCGAAGCCGCCAACGGTGTCGCGCAGGCGGACGAGGGCGACGAGCGGCAGCCCGGCGTAGAAGATTCCAAGCGGCGCGAAGCGTGGCGATGCCGCCGCCTTCGCAAACGCCAGCGCCAGCGCCATGATCGCCAGCAGCAGCAGCGCCATCCGCACTTCGCCGGCGTGGGCGAACAGGGCGACGACGGCAAGCAGCCCGCAACCGGCCGTCCGCCAGCGCCGGGGAATCGCGTGCATCCGCCCCCATTCGTCGAACATCAGCGCCGCCGCCGCCGCCGCCAGCACGGTGAAGGCCCAGCCGCCAAGGCGAAGCGCCGCCAGCGCCAGCAGGATGAGCGCCACGCCGACCGCCAGCCGCGGCCACAGCGACGAGCCGGCGCCGCGCCCCGGTTCAGCGGCCGCCATAGCGCCGTTCGCGGCCGGCGAAGGAATCGACCGCCTGCCTTAGCGTTTCCCCGTCGAAGTCCGGCCAGAGCACGGGCGTGAACCACAGTTCGGCATAGGCTGCCTGCCACAGCAGAAAGTTCGACAGCCGCATTTCCCCCGACGTCCGCACCAGCAGGTCGAGCGGCGGCAGGTCGGCGGTGTCGAGCGCCGACTCGATCAGGGCCGGGGCAATCGAGTCGGCTTCGATCTCGCCCGCTTCAACACGCTTCGCAACGATCTTCACCGCCCGCGCCAGCTCGTCCTGGCCGCCATAGTTGAGGGCGATCACCAGCCGCAGGCCCTGGTTGTCGCGCGTGGTTGCGATCGCGCTTTCCAGCCGCTCCACCAGATCGGGGCGCACCGCCCGCCAGTCGCCGATCAGGCTGATCCGCACGCCATGTTCGTGCAGTTCCGCCAGCTCGGACAACAGATGGTGGTGCAGCAGCCCCATCAGATCCGATACTTCCTCGGCCGGACGGCGCCAGTTCTCCGAGGAAAAGGTATAAAGCGTCAGCACGTCGATCCCGAGCCGCGGCGCCGCCCGCACCACCCGGCGCACCGCTTCCACCCCGGCGCGATGGCCGGCGACGCGCGGCAGGCGGCGCGCCTTTGCCCAGCGGCCATTGCCGTCCATGATGATCGCCACATGGCGTGGCCCGCCAGGCAGCGGGCCGGCTCCGTCATCGGCGGGCCTGTTCGCATCAGCCATGGCGGGTCGCGCAGAGCCGAACCATTTCACTTGCCAAGGATTTCCTTTTCCTTGGCGCCGGCGTGGCTGTCGACATCGGCGATTTCCCGGTCGGTCAGCTTCTGCACTTCGCCTTCCAGGCGTTTCCGTTCGTCCTCGCTCAACTGGCCCTTCTTTTCCGCCGCCTTGATCGAATCATTGCCGTCGCGGCGGACGTTCCGGATGGCGACGCGGGCTTTTTCCGCATATTGCTGGGCAAGCTTCGCCAGTTCGCGGCGGCGTTCCTCGGTAAGGTCGGGGATCGGCAGCCGCAGCGTCTGCCCTTCGGAAATCGGATTGAGGCCAAGCCCCGCCGAACGGATGGCTTTCTCAACCGGCTGCAGATTCGACCGGTCCCACACCTGCACGGACAGCATGCGCGGCTCGGGCGCCGTCACCGTCGCCACCTGATTGAGGGGCATGGAGGCGCCATAGACCTCGACCGTCACCGGATCCAGCAGCGAGGTGGAGGCGCGGCCGGTGCGAAGCCCGGCGAGATCGCCGCGCAGCGTCTCGACCGCGCCCTTCATGCGCCGTTCCAGATCCTTGGTCGTCGCCTTTGCGTCGAATTCCGCCATATGCTCTTCCTTGATGTCCGAAAGACTGTTCTTCTGCCCCGGCCGGACCGCCGGTGCAACGCCCGCCGGCTATTTTCAGGCGCCGCCAACCAGCGTCGCCACCCCGTCGCCCGCCAGCACGCGGGCGAGATTGCCGCGCTCGCGGATGTTGAACACCAGAATCGGAATGGCGTTGTCGCGGCAGAGCGCGATGGCCGCCGCATCCATCACCTTCAGATTGTCGGCCAGCACCTGGTCGAAGCCGATGCGCTCGTAGCGTTTCGCATCCCCATGCAGCTTCGGGTCGCGGTCGTAGACACCGTCGACCGAGGTGCCCTTCAGCAGCAGGTCGCATTTCATTTCCGTGGCGCGCAGCGCCGCCCCGGTGTCCGTGGTGAAATAGGGTCTGCCGGTGCCGGCGGCGAAGATCGCCACCCGGCACTTTTTCAGATGCCGCTCGGCGCCGCGGCGGATATAAGGCTCGCAGACCGCCGCCATCGGAATGGCCGACATCACCCGGGTGTCGACGCCAAGCTGTTCCAGCGCATCCTGCATGGCCAGGGCATTCATGACGGTCGCCAACATGCCCATATAATCGGCGGTGGCCCGGTCCATGCCCTTGGCGGCGCCGGCCATGCCGCGAAAGATGTTGCCGCCGCCGATCACCAGGCAGAGTTCCAGGCCGCCGTTCCGCGCCGAGCGCACCTCGTCGGCGACCCGGGCGACGGTTTCGGGGTCGATGCCGAAGCCCTGGTCGCCCATCGCCGCCTCGCCCGAAAGCTTGAGGAGAACCCGCTTGCAATGAAGTCGCCGCATATCCGCCTTTCCGGGCCGACACCCGCCCGGCAACGGGCTTAGCGGGGCCGGGTCGCCGCCTCAAGTCCCGTAAAGCGGCAGAAAGGGGGCGCCGGCGTCAGGCGCCGGCGCGGTTTGGGCCGGGCCGGCGTCAGGCGCCGGCGGCGGCGGCCACTTCGGCGGCGAAATCGCTTTCCGCCTTCTCGATGCCCTCGCCGAGCTGGAAGCGCACGAAGCGCGCCACCCGGATGGTGCCGCCAAGCCGCTTCGCCTCGGCGTCGACATATTCGCCGACCTTCGACTTGCCGTCGACGACGAACAGCTGCGACAGCAGCGCCTGTTCGCCGGCGAACTTCTTCACCGCCCCGGCCACCATCTTCTCGACGATGTCGGCCGGCTTGCCCGAGGCCGCCGCCTTTTCGGCGGCGATGGCGCGCTCGCGCTCGAGAAGGGCCGGGTCGATGTCGTCGGCGGAGACGGCAAGCGGCGCCATCGCCGCCACGTGCATCGCCACCTGCTTGCCGAGCGCTTCCAGCGCTTCCTTGTCGGCGACATCGCTGTCGAGCGCCACCAGCACGCCGATCCGGCCGATTCCGGGCGCCGCCGCATTGTGCACATAGGCCGACACCACGCCCGACGCCTCCAGCGCCGCGGCGCGGCGCAGCACCTGCTGCTCGCCGATGGTGGCGATGTTCTGCGTCAGCACATCCTGCACCGTGCCGCCGCCGGCCGGATAGGGGGCGGCAAGAATGGCGGCGACACCGTCGCCAGACGCGTCAAGCGCGCCAAGCGCCACATCGGCGGCGTTCCTGACGAAATACTGTAACTGCTGGTTCTTGGCAACGAAGTCGGTTTCGGCGGTCACTTCGACGGCGACC
>CAYYGQ010000075.1:0-8608 GCA_964471485.1 uncultured Sandaracinobacter sp.
CCGGCATCTGCCTCGCCCTCATCGCGGCCGCCGCGAAACGGCGCCTGCCGCTGCTCGGCGTCTGCCTCGGCCATCAGGCGCTGGGGCAGGCGTTCGGCGGCCGCGTGGTGCGCGCCCCCGAACTGATGCACGGCAAGACCGGGCCGATCTTCCACGACGGCGCTTCGGTGTTCGCCGCCATTCCCTCGCCCTTCACCGCCACCCGCTACCACAGCCTGATCGTCGAGCGGGAAACGCTGCCGGCGGCGCTCGCCGTCACCGCCCGTTCCGAAGACGGGCTGGTGATGGGCCTTGCCCACCGCGAACTGCCGCTCCACGGTGTGCAGTTCCACCCCGAGTCGATCGCGACGGAACACGGCCATCGGCTGCTGGCCAATTTCCTCGACCTCGCCGGAATCCCGCACCACAACCCCGAAGGAATGCAGGCATGAAGACCAGGCTGCCGGATCCGTCGCGCCCGCTCGACGAGGAGACCGCCGCCGCGGCGTTCGACGCCATCATCACCGGCGATGTCGCCGACGACGCCATCGCCGCCTTTCTGCTGGCGCTTTCAGAGCGCGGCGAAACCGCCGACGAACTGGCGGCCGCCGCCGGCGTGCTCAGGCGGCTGATGCTGCCGATCGACGCCCCCCCCGGCGTCATCGACCTTTGCGGCACCGGCGGCGACGGCTCCAACAGCCTCAACATCTCCACCTCCACCACCTTCGTCGTCGCGGCGACCGGCACGCCCGTCGCCAAGCACGGCAACCGCGGCGCTTCGTCGAAGTCGGGCGCGACCGACGTGCTGGAGGCGCTGGGCTGGCAGAGCGACCTGCCGCTCGACCGGGTGCAGGCCTGCCTGTTCGAAACCGGCATGACCTTCGTGTTCGCCCAGCGCCACCATCCGGCGCTGGCGCGAGTCGCCCCCATCCGCCGCAAGCTGCACCGCCGCACCATCTTCAATCTGGTCGGCCCGCTCGCCAATCCGGCCGGCGTGAAGCGGCAGATGATCGGCGTGCCGCTCCCCCGCTGGATGGAGCCGATGGCCCGCGCCGCCGTCCGCCTCGGTTCCGAGGAAATCCTCACCCTCCACGGCGGCGGCCTCGACGAAGTGGCGGTGCACGGCAGCAGCGAACTGTTCCGAATCCGGCATGGCGAAGCGACGCGCAGCCTGTTCGATCCGGTCGAGGCCGGCCTTGGCCTTTACGACCGCGCCGAGATCGACGGCGGCGAGCCGGCGGCAAACGCCGCCGAGCTGATGGCACTGCTGCGGGGACAGGGCCGCCCCGCCTATCGGGCCATTACGCTGGCCAACGCGGCGATGGCGCTCACCGTCACCGGCAAGCCCTGGGCAGAAGCGCTGGCCATGGCGACCGAGGCGCTCGATTCGGGTGCGGCGCTCGATCAGTTGCAGCGCTTCGTCTCCTTCCGCTAGAGCATCCATCATGGACAACCGCCTGAAACCGATCCTGGAGGCCAAGCGGCGGCATGTGGCGGCGCGGAAAAGCCAGGCGCCCGAAGCCGCGCTCGACCTGGCGGCCAACGGCCCGCCGCGCGGTTTTCTGGCCGCCCTCGAACGGGCGCGGGCCGAAGGGCGCTTCGGCCTCATCGCCGAAATCAAGCGGAAAAGCCCGTCGAAAGGGCTGATCCGCGCCGATTTCGACGCCGAGGCGGCCGCCCGAAGCTATCAGGCCGCCGGCGCCACCTGCCTTTCGGTGCTGACCGACGAACCCTATTTCGGCGGTCGCGACGCCTATCTGCCGATGGCGCGCGCCGCCGCGCCGATGCTTCCCGCCCTTCGCAAGGACTTCATCGTCGACCGCTACCAGATCGCCGAAGCGCGATCCCTGGGCGCCGACGCCGTCCTGCTGATCGTCGCCGCCCTTACCGACGGGGAACTGGCGGAATTCGAAGCGCGCGCCCTTGAACTCGGCATGGATGTGCTGGTGGAAGCGCACGACCAGGAGGAACTGCGCCGCGCGCTCCGCCTGAAGACGCCGCTTCTTGGCATCAACAGCCGCAACCTGAAGACGATGGCGGTCGATCTCGACAATGTCCGCGCCCTTGCCGGAGAGGTGCCGGGCGATCGGCTGCTGGTCGCCGAATCCGGCCTCTCGACCAACGCCGATCTCGTCGCCTTCGGGGAAATCGGCATCTCCACCTTCCTCGTCGGCGAGGCGCTGATGCGCGAAGCGGATCTCGAGGCGGCCACCCGCCGTCTCCTCGGCACGGCATGAGCGGCAGGCTCAGCCATCTGGACCATGCCGGCGCCGCCCGCATGGTCGATGTGGGCCACAAGGATCCGACCAGCCGGGTCGCCATCGCCGAGGGGCATATCCTGCTTTCAGAGGACGCGCTTGCGGCGGTTTCCGAAAGCGCCGTCCAGAAGGGCGACGTGCTGGCGACGGCCAGAATCGCCGGAATCATGGCGGCAAAACGCACGGCCGAACTCATCCCGCTCTGCCATCCGCTGCCGCTGTCGTCGGTCGCGGTCGACCTTGCCCTTGGCGACGGCCGCATCACCGCCACGGCGACGGCGCGCACTACCGGCCGGACCGGGGTGGAAATGGAGGCGCTGACCGCCGTTTCCGTCGCCCTCCTCACCATCTACGACATGGCGAAGGCCATCGACCGAAGCATGCGAATCGAAGGCGTGCGCCTGCTGGAGAAGCGCGGCGGCAAATCGGGCGACTGGCGCGCCGATGGCTGAGCTGCTCGACTGCGATGCGGCGCTGGCCGGCCTGCTGGCGCTGGCGCCACCGCTCGCCGTCGAGCAGGTGGCGGTCGCCGCGGCGGACGGCCGCTATCTGGCCGCCGACGCCCACGCCGCCCTCACCCTGCCGCCGGCCGATGTCAGCGCCATGGACGGCTATGCGCTGCGCTTCGCCGATCTGCCGGGGCCGCTCCGCGTCGTCCAGGAATCGGCCGCCGGCCGGCCGTCGCCCCGGCCGCTCGGCGCCGGCGAGGCGGCGCGCATCTTCACCGGCGCGCTGCTCTCCGCGGGCGCCGACACCGTCGCCATGCAGGAAGACGCCATCGTCAAGGGCGACCAGGTGCATATCCAGACGAACGGCCCGACGAAGCGGGGCGCCAACATCCGCCGCAAGGGATTCGACATCCTGACCGGGCAGACGCTGCTGGCGGCGGGCGCGCGGCTGAACCCGGCCCGCCTCGGCCTGCTGGCCGCGGCCGGGCTGCACCGGATCGCGGTCCACCGCCGCCCGACGGTGGCGCTGCTCTCGACCGGCGACGAACTGGTGCCACCCGGAACCATGCCCGGCCCCGGACAGGTCGTCGACGCCAACGGCCTGACGGTCGCCGCCCTGCTGCGCCGCGCCGGCGCCGCCGTCGAGCATTCCGGCCCCATCCCCGACCGCAAGGAAGCGCTGTTGCGGGCGATCGAACGGGCGCGCGGCGCCGACCTCGTCGTCACCATCGGCGGCGCCTCTGTCGGCGACCATGATCTGGTGAAGCCGGCGCTGGTGGAGGCCGGCGGCGAAATCGCTTTCTGGAAGGTGGCCATTCGTCCGGGAAAGCCGCTGCTGGCCGGAAGGCTCGGCCGGGTGCCGGTGGTGGGCCTGCCGGGCAATCCCGCCTCGGCCTTCATCTGCGCCCGTGTTTTCCTCTGGCCGCTGCTCCGGCATCTGGCCGGCAGCCGCGCCCCGCTCGACCGCCTGGAAACGGCCGCCGCCGCAATCGACCTGCCGGAAAACGGCCCAAGGCGGCATTATCTCCGCGCCACCGTCGACTCCGGCACCATCACCCCGTTCGCCACACAGGACAGCAGCCTGTTCCGCACCCTCGCCACATCGAACGCCCTGCTGGTGCGCGCCGTGGCGGCGCCGCCGCTCGCCAGGGGGGAAGCGGTGCCGTTCCTGCGCCTGGACGCTTGACGTTCGCAACGGTTCCGCTAATGTTCCTTTGATGTTCCATCCACGCGGGAGGGCGGCTTGCTGACGGCGAAGCAACATGAACTGCTGCTGTTCATTCACCGGCGGTTGCGGGAATCGGGCATTTCCCCCTCGTTCGAGGAAATGAAGGAAGCGCTCGGCCTGAAGTCGAAATCGGGCGTGCACCGATTGATCGGCGCGCTCGAAGAACGGCGCTTCCTGCGCCGCCTGCCCAACCGCGCCCGCGCGCTCGAAGTGCTGCACCTGCCGGAAGACGCCCCCGCCGCCACGGGCAGGTGGCCGGCGCCGGCGGCAATGCGGTCCGTGCCGCTGGTCGGCCGCATCGCCGCCGGCCTGCCGATCGAAGCCATCGAACAGCCCGAGCCGCTCGGCGTGCCGGCCTCGCTGCTTGGTCCCGGCGAACATTATGCCTTGCAGGTAGTGGGCGACTCCATGGTAGAGGCCGGTATCCTCGACGGCGACTTCGCCCTCATCCGCAAGGCGGGCGACGCCAGCGACGGCGAGATCGTCGTCGCCCTCATCGACGACAGCGACGCCACCCTCAAATATTTCCACCAGGAAAAAGGCATGGTCCGCCTCGACCCGGCCAATGCCGCCTACCAGCCGCAACGCTATCTGCCGTCGCGCGTTCGCATCCAGGGCAGGCTGGCCGGGCTGCTGCGGCGCTATTGAACCCGGCGCTCCTTGCTGCCAAGGCGGCTGTCATGACCGAAGCCAAACCGCACGCCAACGCCCGCCACGCGCCCGACCCGGCGCATCTCGCGAAAACCCAGGTGCTGGTCGAGGCCCTGCCCTATCTCCGACGCTATGCCGGCCAGACTTTCGTGGTGAAATATGGCGGCAACGCCATGGGCGACCCGCAAGCGGCGCGCGGCTTCGCCGAGGATGTGGTGCTGCTGAAAACCATCGGCATCCGCCCGGTGGTGGTGCATGGCGGCGGCCCGCAGATCGGCCGCATGCTGAAGCGCCTCGGTCTCGAATCCAGTTTCATCGACGGCCTTCGCGTCACCGACCGCGAAACCGCCGAAGTGGCGGAAATGGTGCTTGGCGCCATCAACAAGGAACTGGTGCGCGGCATCAACGAAGCCGGCGGCAAGGCCGTCGGCCTGTCGGGCAAGGACGCCGATCTCCTCCGCGCCGATAAGCTGCGGCGGACGAAGCGCGACCCCGGCAGCGCCATCGAGCAGGTGGTCGACCTCGGCTTTGTCGGCGAACCGGCGGCGGTCGACCGCCATGTGCTCGACGTGCTGTCCGGCGCCGGCTTCATCCCGGTCGTCGCCCCGATCGGCTTCGGCGCCGACGGCCACACCTACAACATCAACGCCGACACCTGCGCCGGCGCCGTCGCCTCGGCGCTTCGGGCGGCGCGCTTCTTCCTGCTGACCGACGTGCCCGGCGTCTTGTCGAAGGAAGGCGCGCTGCTGACCGACCTGACGCCGGGCCAGGTGCGGGGGCTGGTGGAGGACGGCACCATTTCGGGCGGCATGATCCCGAAGCTCGAAACCTGCGTGTCGGCGGTGCAAAGCGGCGTCGACGCCGCCGTCATCCTCGACGGCCGCATCCCCCACGCCATGCTGCTGGAAATCTTCACCCGGAAAGGCGCCGGCACGCTGCTCAGGAACGACAAGGCACAGTAAGCATCAAAGCTGCCGGCGCGCGCCGCTGGCAACTCTGCGGCTGACGGGACCAACAGCCGCACCGTCGCAGTCCACCGCCTCGACATCCCTGCCAGCCTTTTCCATGCGCCAGCAGAGCGAGTCGCGATCTGGCGGCATCGAATCGGCCGCTCTCTCCTTGGTTTCCGCCTGGCTTCCCCTTGCCGATGATCCCATCCGCACGGGGCATGCCTTAAGGATTTCCGCCTGTTTCCGACGGCCGCCGGACGGCCTCAATCACTCCCACTCGATTGTCAATTATGATAAAAATATCCAGTAAATCAATCACTTACAATTGCCATTTCTCAGGATGCCATGAAAAATACCATTCCTACTCCGCCTCCTCCGAGATCGGGTGTACGGCGTCATAAACATTACGACACCAACCGGTGCATTACATTCAACGCTCCCGCGACCCTACCGCAATGTGGGCCTGCTTGAGCCACACCTTGAAAAAGATGGTAAAAATGTCCATTCATTTGTCACTTTTATTGGGGGGATTGGGGAATGGGGCTTCCACGCACTTTCGTTGGCTTTAGCAGCACCGATATTCGCTATTACAGGCTCATGCAGGCCTGGAAGGCGAACGAACATATCGACTTCAACTTTACCGACTGTCAGCTTGGGTCCGAAATAAACTCTGAGAATGAGGCTTACATCAAGAGCAAATGTCGGGAGCGCATCACAATGGCCGGCACGTTTGCCGTGCTAATAGGGCAAGATACCCGTAGCAAGCACAAGTATGTACGCTGGGAGATGGAAGTTGCTATCGAAAAGAAGTGCCGCATCATCGGCATCAACCTCGACGGTTCACGTCAGGTTGTGGACATGACATGCCCGCCCATTATTAAGAACATCGGCGCGATTTTCGTGCCCTTCTCTCCCAAGATTGTCGCCTATGCCCTCGAAAACTGGAAAATGGAAACGAAGGACGACTGGCACTACAAGGACGAGGTTTATCAGCGTCTTGGTTATTAGTAAGGGCTGGTTCTATGCGAGAGCAGGACTTCCCCGCCCTTTATCGATCCGCTGACGGCCTCTCGTTAGCGTCGCAGACACAATTCTTTCGAGCGCTGCGTCTCCACCTCATGACGCTCGTGATCGCGGCAATTCTGTCGATCATAAATATTCCTCATTGGTCGGTGGCTGTTACCCAGCTTCTTGCTCTCCTATGCGCCTTAGGCTGCTCGCTTTACCTATTCGCAGTACGTCCGGATCGATTCTGGTATGCCGGTCGGGCGGTGGCGGAGTCCATCAAGACGATCACGTGGCGTTACGTCTGTCGCGCGGAGCCGTTTGAGGGCGATGATGCGAACGCTCGGAACGACTTCCGGCAAACCCTCAAGCAGATCGTCGAGCAGAACCGAGAGGTTTGCCAGTCGCTCACAGAGCACTTGGACGGCCAACAGTTCACGCCGGCGATGGAAGAGATGCGTGCCAAGCCCCTAGAGGATCGCCGAGCTACCTACGCGGCCAGCCGAATTGCCGATCAACTCACATGGTACGCTAAGAAGGCTGCGTTCAACCGGCGAAGGTCTAAGGGCTTTTTTTGGGTTCTGATTGGCACCAACGCAGTCGCCGTCGTCTGCGCAACCCTCCGTATCGCTTACCCGGATCAACCTTTCTGGCCCACCGACGTATTTGTGGCAGCAGCAGCTAGTCTCTTGAGCTGGATGCAGGCGAAAAGGTTCTCGGAGCTAGCGAGTTCCTATGCGCTCGCTGCCCATGAGATCAGCCTAATTAAGGAACAGTCCCTGCTCCCCGACACCGACAAGAAGTTCTCCCTATTCGTCGGCGACGCCGAGAACGCCTTTTCCCGTGAGCATACGCAGTGGGTTGCACGTAAGGACGTATAGAGGCGGGCGGATGGCATGCCTGTGCCTGCCTGTTTGGATTGCACAATCCAAAACTCAGTGGGGTTGCGGGTTTATACAAAATCTTGTATAGTCCCCTCATGAAAGTGCTGAAATTCCGGGGCAGCGCCCTCAACGATCTGCGCGCCTTCCCGGAACCGGCACGGCGCGAAGCGGGCTACCAACTCGACAAGGTGCAGAACGGGCAGGCCCCCACCGACTGGAAGCCAATGGCGACGGTGGGAAAGGGCGTGCAGGAAATCAGGGTCCGGGATGAGTCCGGCGCGTTCCGGGTGATCTACGTCGCCAAGTTTTCTGATGCGGTCTACGTGCTTCACTGCTTTCAGAAGAAAACACAAAAGACCAGTAAGGCGGATTTGGACATGGCCGCGAAACGCTACGCCGATTTAGCAAAGGAGCTAGGCCAATGAGCAACGAGACTTTCGCCAGCGTGTGGGATGCCATCGAGGACACCGCGGCCGAAGCGGAGAACATGAAGCTCCGTTCAGCCCTGATGATGGCACTTGAACAGCATATCCGCGCCAAAGGGTGGACCCAAACCGAAGCGGCCCGCCGGCTCGGCGTGACACAGCCTCGCGTGTCTGATCTGCTACGCGGGAAAATCAACCTGTTCGCGCTCGACACGCTCGTCAATATGGTGGCGGCTGCTGGCCTTCACGTCGAAATGCGCGTGTTGGAAGCTGCTTGAGGTTGGCACCAAAAGGGGTGGCCTGGGCAATGAGCAACGAGAATTTCGCGCCCTTCGATCCTGCTGAACACCTCGAAACCGAGGAAGCGATTTCGGCTTTTCTGGATGGCGTCATGGAAGATGGCGAAGACGATCCGGCCTATATGGCGCAGGCGCTTGATGTGGCCGCCCGTGCGCGTGCCCGGATTGCAGAGAAAGCATTCTCCAACTCCCATCTTCAATGATTAGTTGAATGCCGCATGCAATGGCGGTTAGCTCCGTCTGCGTTGCGCAAAATCACCCATTATCTGTTCCGTGCCGTAGCGCCGTACCTGCCCTAACGCGGTGGGGTCGTCTGCTCGTTTCGCGCTCGTCTGCCATTCGCGCTGCGCCCTCCTTTCGTTTGGTGTCTCCCCTCTGTCGCGGCAGCGACCGTGTGCCCCGCAGGGCAGGATTCCGTCGAGCCAGAGGCGAGTAAGGGGAGGTGTTTGTAGGTACGCGGTTCGCCGCGTGAGGTTGCCC
>CAYYGQ010000076.1:0-8606 GCA_964471485.1 uncultured Sandaracinobacter sp.
CATGAATATTTCCACAACTGGTCCGGGAACCGCGTCACCTGCCGCGACTGGTTCCAGCTTTGCCTGAAGGAAGGCTTCACCGTCTTTCGCGACCAGCAGTTCACCGCCAGCCGCAATTCGGCCGCGGTGAAACGAATCGAAACGGCGCGCACGCTTCGCTCGGTGCAGTTCCCCGAAGACGACGGCCCGCTCGCCCACCCGGTCCGCCCCGAAGCCTATCGCGAGATTTCCAATTTCTACACCGCGACCATCTATGAAAAGGGCGCCGAACTGATCCGCATGATCGCCCGCCATCTGGGGCCGGAACGCTTCCGCCGCGCCACCGACCGCTATTTCGCCGCGAACGACGGCACCGCCGCCACCATCGAGGATTTTCTCGCCGCCATGGAAAGCGAGGGGCTGGACGCCCGCGCCTTCCACCGCTGGTACGAGCAGCCGGGCACGCCGCGCCTGTCCGTCGAGGCGCTGCACCATGCGGAAACAAATCAGGCGGAACTGATCTTCGTGCAGCAGAATCCCAAGGCGCCAGGGGCGGCGCCGCTGCCGATCCCGATGGATTTCGCCCTGTTCGCCGCCGACGGACGGAAGCTCGCCGAACGCCACGACCTGCTGCTTCGGGAAACCGAAACCCGGCTGCTGCTGGACGGGGTGGACGCGCCGCCCATCCTGTCGCTGAACCGCGATTTCGCCGCCCCCATCCTCGCCGGGCCGCCGCCCTCGCCCGAACAGTTGCTGGTGCTGGCCGCCCACGAGGACGACCCCTTCGCCCGCCACGAGGCGGTGCAGCAACTGATGCTGGGGGCGCTGATCCGGGGAGTCGCCACCGGCGAGGATGCCGGCCACGACGCCGTCGTCGAAGCGCTTCAGGCCCTGCTCGCCCACTGGCGGGAAGACCCGGCCTTCGTCGCCGAGACCATGTTGCCGCCGTCTGAATCGCTGGTCGGCGACCAGATGGCGATGATCGACCCGGAAGCGATCCGGCTGTCGGCCCGCAACCTGCGCCGTTCCATCGAGGCGGCGCTGGCCCCAGCCATGTGGACGGCGTGGGAAGCCTGCGACACCGAGGCCGACGATCTGACGCCCCGCGCCAAGGGGCTGCGGCGGCTGAAGGGCGTGCTCTTGTCGCTGTTGCAGGGCAACGACGGCCAGGTGGCGGCGGCGGCGGCGCTTCGCCAGTTCGAACGCGCGGCCTCGATGACCGACCGTCTGTCGGCGCTGATGGCCTTGAGCCACGGCCACGCCGCCGAGCGCGAAACCGCCCTTGCCGCCTTCCACGAGCGTTTCCGCCACTACCCGGAAGTGCTGGACAAATGGTTTCTGGTGCAGGCGCAATCCAAGCGCGAGGACACGCAACTGGTGGTGGAGCGGCTGCTGCGCCACGCCGATTTCAACGCCCGCAACCCCAACCGGCTGCGCGCGCTGATGATCGGCTTCGGCGCCAACCAGGCGCGCTTCCACGATCGCCGGGGCCGCGGCTACCGGCTGCTCGCCGACCAGACCTTGGCCGTCGACCGCTTCAACCCGCAGTCGGCGGCGCGCCTCGTCCAGCCGCTGACGCGCTGGCGACGCCTGGCCGAGCCTTACGGCCCCTTGATGCGGATCGAGCTGCAACGAATCGCCAGCGCCCCCGGCCTTTCCGGCGACCTCGCCGAAGTCGTCTCGAACGGGCTCGCCTGACATGGCCGCCATGCTCCGCACCCTCGCCCCCACGCTTGCCGCCCTTATCGGCCTTGCCGGCCTTGCGCCGCTCGTCGCCGCCCCGGCGCCCCCTCCGGCGCCATTGGCCGAACTGGTGCGGCAGGTGGATATTCCCTACCAGCGCTTCACGCTTGCAAACGGCCTTCGAGTCGTCGTCCACACCGACCGCAAGGCGCCGCTGGTGTCGGTCGGCGTCTGGTACGATGTCGGCTCGGTGGACGAGCCGGTGGGGAAATCCGGCTTTGCCCATCTGTTCGAACATCTGATGTTCTACGGCAGCCAGCACCACGACGGCACCTTTTTCGGCCCGCTGGAGGCCATCGGCGCCACCGACTATAACGGCACCACCAGCTTCGACCGCACCAACTATTTCGAGACCGTGCCGACGCCGGCGCTCGACCTGGCGCTGTTCCTCGAATCCGACCGCATGGGCTTCCTGCTGCCGGCGCTCGACCAGAAGAAGCTCGACGCGCAGCGCAACGTCGTCCTCAATGAAAAGCGCCAGGGCGACAACCAGCCGGGCGGCCTCGTCCGCTACGAAATGCTGAAGCAACTGTTCCCGGCCGACCATCCGATGTCGATTTCGCCGATCGGCCGCGCCGAAGACGTGGAGGGGGCGACGCTCGACGACGCCCGCGCCTGGTTCCGCAGCCACTATGGCCCGAACAACGCCGTTCTGGTGCTGGCCGGCGACATCGACGTGGCAACGGCGAAACCCATGGTCGAGAAATGGTTCGGCGAGATCCCGGCCGGCCCGACGCCGGGCCGCTTCCGCATCTGGGTGCCGAACCACGACGAGAGCCGCCGCGTCACCATGCACGACAGCGTGCCGACGACGCGGCTTTCCCGCTTCTGGGCGATTCCGGGGCGCGATTCGGGCGCCGAACTCGCCAATCTGCAAATGGCGATGGCCATTCTGGGCGGCGGCGCCACCTCGCGGCTTTACGAAACGCTGGTGCGGGACGAGCGCCTCGCCGTCTCCGTCGGCGCCTCGGCCAGCGGCGAGCATCGCGCCGGCATCGCCAGCATGTCGGCCGAACTCGCCCCCGACGTCGATCAGGCCCGCCTGGAGCAGCGCATCGACGAACTGCTGGCGGCCTTTCTGAAGGAAGGCCCCAGCGCGGACGAAGTCGAGCGCGTCGCCATGCGTGTCGCCAGCGGCACCATTCGCGGCCTCGAAAAAGTGGGCGGCTTCGGCGGCAAGGGCGTGGCCTTGGCCGAAGGCGCGCTCTACGCCGACGACCCCGGCGACTATAAGCGCGAACTTCAGAATTTCGCTTCGGCCACGCCCGCAAGCGTGCTGGCGGCCGCCCGCAAATATCTCTCCGCCGGAAGCTTCCGGCTGACGCTTGAACCGGGGCCGCGCGCGCCGCGCGAAGTGGCGCTGCCGCCGCCGGCGCGAATCCCCGCCAGCAGCGAGCAGCCGGCCAAAAGCGCCGCTACCACTGCCGCCGCCGATCGCCGTCAGTTGCCCGAGGCCGGCCCCGCCACCAGCTTCCATCTCCCCGCATTGCAGCGGGCGCGCCTCAAAAACGGCCTCCAGGTCACGTTCGTACAGCAGCAGGCGGTGCCCGTGGTGCGGCTGCTGCTGTCGATGCCGGGCGGCATCCCCGCCGACAGCCGGGAAAAGCCCGGCACGCAGGCAATGATGCTCGGCCTGCTCGACGAGGGGACGAACGGCCGCCTCGGGCCGCTGGACGGCCCGGCGATTGCCCGCATGAAGGAACGGCTTGGCGCCGGCATCGGCGCCTCGGCCTCGCTCGACCGCAGCCGCTACAGCCTGAACGCGCTGACTCCGAATCTGGCCGCTTCGCTGCAACTGTTCGCCGACATCCTGCTGCACCCCACCTTCCCGGAAGACCAGCTGGAGCGCGTGCGCGTGCAGGCGCTGACCGCGCTTCGCCGCGAGGCCAGCCGCCCCAACGGCATGGCGATGCGGGTGCTGCCGCCCCTTCTCTATGGCGCCGGCCACCCCTATGGCTTCAGCTTCAGCGGCAACGGCACGGAAAGCGGCCTTGCCGCCGTCAGCCGCGAAGACCTGCTTTCCTACCACCGCCAGCAGATGACGCCGGACAACGCACAGCTTTTCGTCGTCGGCGACACCGACATGGATACCTTGCTGCCGCTTCTGGAGCAGGCGTTCGGCGACTGGCGGGGGGACGCCACGCCGGCGAGCGCCCCGCCACCGCCGCCGGTGTCCAGCGGGCGCGGCCGCATCGCCTTTCTGAACCGCGACGGCGCCGAACAGTCGCTGATCGTTGCCGCCGCCGCCGACCGGCTTTCCGGGCGCGACGATATTCTGGCGCTGTCGCTGGCCAACGATGTCTTCGGCGGCCTCACCTCGTCCCGGCTCAACAACGAACTGCGCGAAGTGAAGAACTGGTCCTATGGCGCCTATTCCAGCCTGTCGCCGACCCGGTTTTCCATGCCCTTCCTGCTCACCGCCCCGGTGGAGACCAAGGCAACCGGCGACAGCATCGCCGAAATCCGCCGCCTGCTCGCCGATGTCCACGGCAAGGCGCCGCCGACAGCCGCCGAAATCGAGAATGCCCGCGCCAACCTCATCCGCTCGCTTCCGGGCGACTTCGAAACCGGCGGCGCCCTCATCGCCGCGCTGGAGCGGCAGGCCAATCTCGACCGCCCCGACGATTATCTGCAAACGCTGCCGGCGCGCCTCGCCGCCGTCGCCGACGAGGCCGTGGCGAACGCGCCGCTGCCAGGCGTCGACGATCTGGTCTGGGTGGTGGTGGGCGACCGCGAGGCCGTGCTGCCGCAACTGCAACGGCTTGGCCTGCCCATCGACGAGGTGACGCTGCCCTGAACTAGAATTTCGTCCGCACGCTGACGCCGAACAGGCGCGGCTCGGCCGGGAAGGTGCCGAACAATTGCGTCGCCGGCGTGCCGTTCCTGGCTGTCTGCAGGACGCCGCCGGCGCCCTGCAACGGCTCGCTGAACGACACCTGCCGGTAGTTCACGTCGAACAGATTCTCGGCGAACAGTTCCAGCCTCCAGGCGGCGTTGTCGCCATTCAGCCCAAGCCGCGCGTTCACCACCAGCACCGCCGGCTGGCGCTTTTCAAGAAACAGATCGGAGCCGGTGTTGATGGCCGACTGGAAGCGGCTGTCGATCCGCGCCAGCGCCCCCAGATAGGAACTGATTCGCGGCGTCCAGGAAAGCGCCGCCGTCTGCACGAATTCGGGCGCGTTCGAAAGCGCCCGCCCCGGCAGATTGGCAAGCGCCGCCGGCAGCGGCCGGCCGCCGGCGCCCACCAGATTGCCCCGATAGCGGCTTCTCGCCCAGGTGAAGCCGGCCTCGAACACAAGGTCGTCCGCCGGCCGCGCCACGCCTTCGATTTCGACGCCGGTGGAGGTCACCCCGCCCTGCAACCGGTCGCCAGCGCAACCGCCAGCGGCGGAAAGCGCGTCGCGGCAGGATTCGATATTCTCGACGAGGAAATTGCTGCCGGTCCAGCTGTTCAGCTGGAAGCCCCGGTAGATGGTGCGAAACCCCGTCACCCCCAGTTGCAGCCCCGGCCGTTCGAGGCGCACACCCGCCTCAAGCGCGCGCGCCCGTTCCGGGGCGAAACGCATCTGGGAAAGCTGCGGGGCCAGCCAGTCCATGCCGGCGCGGTCGATGTTGAAGCCGCCGGCCTTGTAGCCGCGCGCATAGCTGCCATAAAGCATCAGCCCGGGGAGCGGCGACCAGTCGAGGGCAATGGTGCCGGTCCACTCGTGGCCCCGGATGGACGTGCGCCCGGCCATGGTCAGCGGATTGATGAGGCAAGTGGTTCCGGCCAGAAAGGCAAGCGAGGGATCGGCGGCGACCGCCGGGCAAAGCTGGTTGTCGCCGCGAAAATCAATGTCGAGCGTCTTTTTCTCGTCGGTGTAGCGGCCGCCAAGGGTGAGGCGCAGCCTATCCGGCACCAGAGTCAGCACATTGTGGCTGAACAGGGCGAGGTTGCGCGCCTGCTGGCGGGCGTGGTCGTCGCCGATGCCATGGTTTTCGAAGCCCCAGCCGGGAAGGCCGGCCCGTTCGGCCACGGCGGCAAAGCCGGAACGGCCCGGCAGCGTGGCGCCGCTGAACAGCGCGATGCGGTCGCGGACGGTGGCGGGGAGCAGCGGATCGCCAAGGGCGGCGCCGGCAACGCCCGCGTTCACGCAGCCATCCGCCCCCACTTGCAGCAGGCCGGGCACGCTGCCCTGAAGGCCGTTCGCCACCAGGCATTCGGCGTAGCGCTGGTAATCGGCGCCGAAGCGCTGGTTGTCGCGGGTGTCCAGCCGCTCGTCGCCGACATAGCCGCCGAGAAGCCAGTCGAGCCGGCCGGAAAGCGCCTTGCCGTTTAAACGCAGTTCCTCGCTCAGCGTGCGGAAACGGCGGTTCTGCTGGTCGCGCCACATCAGGTCGAGATAGGTATAATCGGCGTCCTGCGCGCTTCTGGAGCGCCAGTCGCGCCAGGCGGTGACCGAGGTGAGGGTGGCGCCACCCAGATCCCAGTTCAGTTCGGCCGAAAGCCCCATGTCGCGCACATGGCTGCGGAAATCCCGCCCCGGCGACAGCCTGGTTTCGCGCCGCCACGGATCGTCGACCAGCGGCGCCCCAAGCCCCTCCAGGATCAGGCGCACCGGGTTGGCGGCGGATTGCAGCAGCGTGCCGTCGGCGGCGCGGGTCGTCATCGAAATCGGCTGGTAAACGCCGGCGCAGCATTCCTCCTTACGGTTGGCATAGTCGCCGATCAGGCGAAGCGAAACATTGTCCGTGGGCGTGAACAACAGTTGGCCGCGCAGCAGCAGCCGGTCACGGTTGTTGATCTGCCGGTTCGACACCAGTTCGCGGATAAAGCCGTCGCGCTTCACCATCACCGCGTCCAGCCGATAGGCAAGACGGTCGTTCGCAAGGGGACCGGTAACGCCGATGAAGAAGCGCCGCTGGCCGTGGTTGCCAAGCGTTACCTCGGCGTCGCCAAGCGACTGGAACTGCGGCTGGCGGGTAAGGATGCTGACGACCCCGGCCGAAGCGTTGCGGCCGAACATCGTGCCCTGCGGGCCGCGCAGCAGTTCGATCCGTTCCAGCTCGCCCAGTTCAGTAAGGGCAATCCCCGCGCGCGGCCGGTAGACGCCGTCGACATAGACGGCGACCGAGGATTCAAGCCCCGGATTGTCGCCGACGGTGCCGATGCCACGGATGCGGGCCACGCCGCCGTTCGCTTCGGACGAAGTCGAGGAAACCAGCAGCGACGGGCTGACCCGGTTCAGTTCGCGAAGGTCGGTGATGCCGGCGTCGTGCAGGGCGGCGGCATCGACGACGCTGGCCGCCACCGGCACTTCGAACCAGGGCTGCGCCCGCCGCGTCGCCGTGACGAGGATGTCGCCCGCAAGCATATCGGCCGCCATATCGGCGGCCAGCGCTGGCGCCGCCAGCGAAACGAGAAGGGGGAACACAGGCAGCAAACGCATGGCGGGCTTTCAGAATTTTCAATCCGCAGCCCGCCTAGGCGATTTTGCTGCAATCGCACAAGCGCCCGTGTCCGAACAGCCGTGCCCGAAGGCCCGGCGGGGTTTTTTCCGCCAATGGCCTTTTCGCGCCGCGCCGCTTGCGGCAAGCTGCGGCGGCGGCCGCCTTCGGGAGTCGGCGGCGGCCTGAAAACGAGGGAGCATCATGGCGGAGAATAAGTATCCGGTATCGGCGGATTGGGCGAAGCGCGCCCGCGTCAACATCGAGCGCTATCAAGACCTCTACCGCCAGTCGATCGACGACCCGGACGGCTTCTGGCGCGAGCAGGCCAAACGCCTCGACTGGACCAGGCCCTTCACCGAAGTCTCGAAGTGGAGCTTCGACAAAGAGGATTTCGGCATCCGCTGGTTTCATGACGGCGAACTGAACCTCGCCGCCAACTGCCTCGACCGCCACCTGGACGCGCATGGCGACGATATCGC
Source organism: uncultured Sandaracinobacter sp. (assembly GCA_964471485.1). Taxonomy (GTDB): domain Bacteria; phylum Pseudomonadota; class Alphaproteobacteria; order Sphingomonadales; family Sphingomonadaceae; genus Sandaracinobacteroides. The sequence goes on from CAYYGQ010000076.1 coordinate 7,632, forward strand.
CATCCTGTGGGAGCCGGACAGCCCCGGCGAAGGGCGGAAACTCAGCTATCGCGCGCTGCACGAAGCGGTCTGCCGCATGGCGAACGGGCTGAAATCGCTTGGCGTCAGCAAGGGCAGCCGCGTCACCATCTATCTGCCGATGATCCCGGAAGCGGCCATCGCCATGCTGGCCTGCGCCCGCATCGGCGCCATTCACACCGTGGTCTTCGGCGGCTTCTCGCCGGATTCGATCGCCAACCGCATCCTCGACGCCCAGTCCGACATCGTCATCACCGCCGACGAGGGCTTTCGCGGCGGCCGCCACATCGCCCTCAAAGCCAATGTCGACGAGGCGCTGAAGCGGGTGCCGGAGGGGCTGGTGCGCTACGTCGTCGTCGTCCGCCACAGCGGCGGCAAGGTTGCCTTCGAAAAGGGCCGCGACCTCTGGTATCACGACCTGGTGGCGGCGCAATCCGCCGACTGCCCGGCCGAGCCGATGAACGCCGAGGATCCGCTGTTCATCCTCTATACCTCAGGCTCGACCGGGAAACCCAAGGGGGTGCTGCACACGACGGGCGGCTATCTGCTGTGGGCGGCGATGACGCACGAACTGCTGTTCGATTACCGTCGCGGCGAAGTCTACTGGTGCGCCGCCGACATCGGCTGGGTGACGGGGCACAGCTATGTCGTCTATGGGCCGCTTGCGAACGGCGCCACCACATTGATGTACGAAGGCGTGCCCAACCACCCCGATTTCAGCCGCTTCTGGCAGATCGTCGACAAATATGGCGTGAACATCTTCTATGCGGCGCCAACGGCCATTCGCGCGCTGATGCGCGAGGGCGACGCATGGGTGCAAAACACCAGCCGCGAATCGCTTCGCCTGCTCGGTTCGGTGGGCGAGCCGATCAACCCCGAGGCCTGGGAATGGTATCACCGCGTCGTCGGCGACGGCCGCTGCCCGATCGTCGACACCTGGTGGCAGACGGAAACCGG
>CAYYGQ010000077.1:0-8571 GCA_964471485.1 uncultured Sandaracinobacter sp.
CGGCGCCAAGGTCGCCTTCGCCGGCGTAGGCGCGCAGGTCGGCCGGCGTCAGCGGCTCGGTTGCGGCGAACAGCACCGCCTCGACGCGGCGCGCATAGGCGGGGATCGCCGCCGCCGGTTCCTCAGTCGACATCCTCGACCTTCACCTGTTCGCCCGTCACCCGCTGCGACAGCGCCGCCGCCATGAACGGGTCGAGTTCGCCGTCGAGCACGTCCTGCGGCGAGCTGCTGGTGCGGCCGGTGCGTAAATCCTTCACCAGTTGATAGGGTTGCAGCACATAGGAGCGGATCTGGTGGCCCCAGCCGATGTCCGCCTTGGTGGCGTTCACCGCGGCTGCTTCCGCCTCGCGCTTCTGCAACTCGGCCTCGTAAAGCCGGGCGCGCAGCATCTTCCAGGCGGTCGCCCGGTTCTTGTGCTGCGAGCGTTCCGTCTGGCAGGCGACGACGATGCCGCTGGGCATGTGGGTGATGCGCACGGCCGAATCGGTCTTGTTGATGTGCTGGCCGCCGGCGCCCGAGGCCCGGTAGGTGTCGATGCGGCAGTCGCTTTCCTTGATGTCGATGTCGATCGAATCGTCGATTTCCGGGTAAACCCAGACGCTGGCGAAGCTGGTGTGGCGCCGCGCCGAGGAATCGTACGGGCTGATCCGCACCAGCCGGTGCACGCCGCTTTCGGTCTTGGCCCAGCCATAGGCGCCGTCGCCCTTCAAGAGCATGGTCGCCGACTTGATCCCCGCCTGCTCGCCGGCGTTATAGTCGATCAGCTCCACCTTGAAGCCGCGCCGCTCGCCCCAGCGCTGGTACATGCGTTGCAGCATTTCCGCCCAGTCCTGGCTTTCGGTGCCGCCGGCGCCGGAATTGATCTCGACGAAGGCGTTCAGGCCGTCGGCCTCGCCCGACAGCAGCGCCTCGACCTTGTCGTGCTCGGCCCTGGCGGCGAGTTCGGCCAAGGCCGCCACCCCTTCCTCGGCCAGCGCCTCGTCGCCTTCGGCTTCGGCCAGTTCGATCAGCTCGACCGTGGAGGAAAGCTCTGCTTCGATGCGGCGCGTCGCGGTGATGGCTTCTTCAAGTTTGCCGCGTTCGCGCATCAGTTCCTGCGCCTGCTTCGGATCGTCCCAGAGCTTCGGATCCTCGGCGCGGTGGTTCAGTTGATCGAGTTTCTGGAGCGCCCGATCCCAGTCAAAGAAACCTCCTCAGCAGGGCAAGGGCCTGCTGGATGGTGTCGGCGTGGTTTTCCGCTTCTGCTCGCATGATGCCCACTAGGCAGAAGGGCGGCCGGCCTGCAAGCCTTTTTGGGGCGCATGGCGGCGCCAGACGACGAGGCGGAACGCCAGGAAGCCGGCGCCCGAGGCGGCGGCGATGCCGGCGTGCAGCAGCCAGAAGGCGGTGGTGTCCATGGTCGAGAACAGGCCGCCGATCTGCCCCACCAGCCAGTTGCCGGCGGCGAACGCCAGATAATAGAGACCGATGGCCGTGGCGTTCAGCGACGGCGGCGCCACGCGGGCGAACAGCGCAAGGCTGACGGGGAGGATGTTGGCGAAGCCGATCGAGTTCAGCACATGAAAGAGCACTGGAAGGGCAAGGCCGATCTTGCCGCCTTCGGGCGTGGTGGCCGAGGCGAAGGCCAGCACCAGCATGCCGGCAACCGAAAACAGGCTGCCGATGAGGATCTTGCCCAGTTCGTCGGGTTCGGGGAAGCGCTTCCCCCACCAGCGCCAGAACAGCGCCACGCCGGCCAGCAACGACACCGAGACGATGGCGTCCAGCGTCACCAGCCAGGTGGTCGGCAGGCGGTGGCCGAAGAAGTCGAGGTCGAAGCGCTGGTCGCCCCAGACCATATAGGCGTTGAAAATCTGGTCGTTCGGAATGACGGCGACCGCCATCACCGGCAGCAGCAGCAGGGCGAACAATTGCGTCCGCTCGCTCGGCGACAGCGGCGCGCGTTTCCTGCCGTCGCGGCGAAACGGCGGGTTGGCCGGCAGGTGGCGGCCGCCGGCGACATAGACGGCAAGGCCGATCAACATGCCGACGCCGGCGGCGCCGAAGCCCCAGTGCCAGCCGACTTTCTCGCCCAGGGTGCCGACGATCAAGGGCGAGGCGATGACGCCGGCGTTGATGCCGAGATAGAAGATCTGGAAGGCGTCGGCGCGGCGGTTGTCGTCGTCGCCGTAAAGGCCGCCCACCTGGCTCGCTATATTGCCCTTGAAGAGGCCGGTGCCGACAATCAGGCACAGCAGGCCGAGCAGGAACGCCGCCTCCACCGCCATCAGGAAATGGCCGACCGCCATGGTGGTGGCGCCCAGCAGCACAGTCTTGCGCCGGCCGAGCATGCGGTCGGCGACGAAGCCGCCCAGAATGGGCGTCACATAGACCAGCGAGGTGTAGGCGCCGAAAATGGCCGACGCCAGCGGCTGGCCTTCGAGGCCGCCGAACAGGCGTTGCAGCGGCCCCAGCAGCCACACATGCTCGAACTGCCCCGGCAGCAGCAGATATTTCACCATGTAGAGGACGAGGAGCGCCTGCATGCCGTAGAAGGAGAAGCGCTCGAACGCCTCGGAAAAGGAAAGATAGCCCAGCCCCTTCGGGTGGCCGAGAAAGGCGCGGTCGCCGGCCGGCGCCCTGGAAGAGGCCGCGCTTGCGGATGCGGGCTGGTCGTTCAAGGGCTACCCCCGATGCTGCGGCCGGTTGCCAGGCGGCCGGTTGCTAGCAGGCGCCCAGGCGCTTTGCCTTGATGGACGAGACCATGCGCTGGAATGGGCCGCCGTTGCTGGTCATCGACATGTCCAGGCTGTAATCGGTTTCCGAAAACTCGCCCAGCATGGTGATGCGGCTGGTGCCCATCTCTTTCGACGAGCACTGCATTTCCGCATCCATCTTGTTGCCGGAAGTCTCGTATTTCACCATCTTGCATTCGCCGTTGTTCTTCTGGCTTTGCTCCAGCATCTTTTTCGGGCCGTCGGCGGCGTCTTCCGGGGTGACGCAATAGCTGAACTTCATCGACCGGCCCTTCATCATCTGCGCTGCCTGCGGCGGCAGGCCGGGGGCTTCGATGTCGACGATCTGCGTGGTCGATTCCCAGCGGCCCGGCTGCACCGATGGCGGCGCCGCCAGCGCCGGGATGGCAACAACTGCAACGAGGCCGGCGAGACAGGTGTAGCGCAATTTATTCTCCATGATGAATGGTCTGCCCGACTATGCCCGACTATGGACGAGCGGGCGGTTTAGTAAATCCCTCCCTGCTGGCGCAGGAAATCGCTGTCGGAGCGGACGCGGGCCTGCGGCACGGTCGGTTGCAGGGCTTTCAGCGCGTCGGCGCCGCGGAAGATGCGCCTCGGTTCGCTGTCGGCCTTGAAGGCTTCCCAGATGACGCCGGCGCGCGGCTCGGCGGCGGGGAAGGTGCCGAAGACGCGCTGGCCGCTGCGGCGGTCTACCCGGACCATGCGGATTCCGGCCGGCGCCAGGAACGGGTCGGGTTCGGGCGGGTGGTCGTGGAAGGCGTCGCCGTAGAATTGCTTCCACACCGGGGCGGCGGTGGAGGCGCCCTGCACGCCGCCCAGATTGCGCGGCTGGTCGTAGCCGATATAGAGACCGGCGACGAAATGCGGCGTGCCGCCGACGAACCACACATCGGTCGGCCCGGTGGTGGTTCCGGTCTTGCCGGCGATGGGAATGTCGAGCGAGCGCAGCGAGGCGGCGGTGCCGCGCTGCACCACGCCTTCCAGCATGTGCGTCACCTGATAGGCGGTGCGGGCGTCCATCAACTGCTTTCGCGTGTCGGGGAAGCGCGGCATGGCCTCGCCGTTCCAGTCGTCGCTGTTGCAGGTGTCGCAGGCCTGTTCGTCGGCCCGCCACAGCACCTTGCCGTTGCGGTCCTGCACCAGATCGAAGAGGTGCGGCTTCACTTCCCTGCCGTTCGAGAACAGCACCGAATAGGCGTTCACCAGCCGCATCGGCGTGGTTTCGCCGGCGCCGAGCGCGATCGACAGCAGCGGCGGATAGTCGCCGATGCCGAGCTTTTTCGCCAGCGCCACCACATTGTCCATGCCGCTGTTGTAGGCGACGCGGATGGTCATCAGGTTCCTGGACTGTTCGAGGCCCCAGCGCATGGTCTGCGGGCCGGCATAGCCGCCGCTGTAGTTGCGGAAGCATTTGGTGCCGAGCGCCTTCGACTGGAACACGCAATAGGGGGCGTCGGCGACGATGGTGGCTGGCGTCAGGCCCTGGTCGAGACCGGCGGCGTAGACGAACGGCTTGAAGCTGGAGCCGGGCTGGCGCTCGGCCTGGGTGGCGCGGTTGAAGCTGGAGCCGCGGATGTCGAAGCCGCCGACCATGGCGAGGACGCGGCCGGTCTGCGGTTCCTGCACCACCATGGCGCCCGAGACTCCGGGGATCTGCCGGAGACCGTAGCGGTCGCCGGCGATGCGCGCCACCGGCACCACGTCGCCCGGTTGCAGCCGCTGCCAGGCCGGGCGGCCGTTGCCGTCGGCGCGGGCGGCGTCCTGGTTCTGCACGCGGGCGGTGCGGCCGTCTTCAAGGCCGATCGTCAGGCCGCCCGCTTCCTTGCCCAGCACCACCGCCGCCCGCCAGTTGGCATAGCCGACGCCGAGGTTGACGCCGCGAAGCCGCGCCGGCCAGCCGTCGCCGGGGTCGATCTGGGCGGCGGGGCCGCGCCAGGCCCGGCCGCTGTCGTAGCGGACGAGGCCGTCCCGAAGCGCCTTTTCGGCGGCCCTCTGCATGTCGGGGTCGATGGTGGTGCGGACCCAGAGACCGCCGGCATAGACGCTGTTGGGTCCGTCCTCGGCGTCTTCGCCGAACAGTTCGATCAGCTGGCGGCGCACTTCCTCGACAAAATAGCCGCCGATGTCGGACTGAAGGGTGGTGAAGCCGCCGTCCTTCAAATCCAGCGGCGCTCGCATCAGCGCCTCGGCCTCGGCGCGCGGCAGATAGCCGTTGCTGGCCATTTCCCCCAGCACATAGTTGCGCCGTTCAAGGGCGCGCGTCGGGTTGGTGCGCGGATTATAGGCCGAGGGCGCCTTCAGCAGGCCGGCGAGAAGCGCCGCTTCCTCGGGGCGGAGTTCGGCGGCCGGATGGCTGAAATAGGCCAGCGACGCCGCTTCCACCCCATAGGCGTTGCGGCCGAGAAACACCTCGTTCAGATAGAGTTCGAGAATCTGCTCCTTGGTGAACAGCTTTTCGATGCGCCGGGCCAGGATGGCCTCGCGGATCTTGCGGACGATCGACACCTCGTTCGTCAGCAGCAGATTCTTCGCCACCTGCTGGGTGATGGTGGAGCCGCCGACCGGCCGCCGGTCGGAGCCGAGCGAGCGGACGTTGGTGAGGACGGCGCGCAAGATGCCGCTATAGTCGAGACCGCCGTGGCTGAAGAAGGACTTGTCTTCCGCCGAAAGCACCGCTTCCACCATCACCGGGGGAATTTCCGCATAGGGAAGATAAACGCGCCGCTCGCGGGCGAAGCTGTGGAAGGGCGTGCCGTCCGCCGTCCGCAGCATGGTGGGAAGCGGCGGCTGGTAATTGGCGAGGCTGGCGGCGTCGGGCAGGCCGCGGCCGAATAATAGCCAGATGGTGAAAACGGCCGCCAGCCCAAGGACGCCGACGCCGCCGACAAGGATGGTCAGGCGGCGGGGGAGCCGGGCAAGCCACGCGCGCAGACGGCCGCCGGCGCGCCCGATGCGGCGGCGCCAGTCCCGGAGTTTCGCGTCCAGAGCAGGTTGCATGGTCCCCTCTTAGCGGCATGACCGTCGGCGGGACAGGGAAAAGACCGGAAAAGCGCCAGCCGACAGCAGGGCTTGGCGCCGGCAAAGATTTTGCCTGTGGTTCCCGACGGCCGAAGCGGGCATGATGCGGCATGGACAGGGACAGCGACAGGGATAGGGGCAGGGACAGCGGAAAAGCGGGCGAATTGTGGCTGGTCGGCGCCGGGCCAGGCGATTTCGAACTGCTGACTCTGAAAGCGGCGCGCCTGATCGGCGAGGCCGAGGTACTGGTGCACGATCCCCGCGTCGATGCCGGGATTCTGGCGCTCGCCGCCGCCGCCGAAACCATCGACGCCGCAACGGTCAGGGCCGGCGACGGCCAGCCGCCGGCGGCGGCGATCCACGCCCTTCTGGTGCGGCTGGCGCGGTCCGGGCGCAAGGGGGTGCGGCTTCTGGAAGGCGATCCGTTCATCTTCGGCGGCGGCGAAGAACTGGAGGCGGCGCGGCGCGCCGGCATTTCCTGCCATGTCGTTCCCGGCATTTCGGCGGCGCTCGGCTGCGCCAGCGAAGCCGGCCTGCCGCTGACGCACGACGCCCTGTCGTCCACCGTCAGCTTCGTTTCCGGGACGGCGGACGAACTTTCCGGGCAGGACTGGAAGGGCCTGGCCGGGCCGGGGCGGACCCTCGTCGTCTATATGGGGGTGAAGGCCGCCGGCCGCATCGCCGAGAAGCTGGTGGCCGACGGCGTGTCGGGCGACATGCCGGTTTCCATCCTCGAACGCGGCACGCTGCCGGGCGCGCGCGCCATCCGCACGCTGCTGGCCGGGCTTGGCGAGATCGTCGCCGACGAACGGGTGCGAAGCCCGGCGGTGCTGGTGGTGGGGAGCGTGGCCGGCCTTGCCCATGCCGAGGATGTGATTGCAAAGTCGGCCATGCGGCGGATGCCGGGCTTCGGCCCGTGGTAACCGGGCTTCGGCCCGTGGCAACCGGGCTTCGGCCCGTGGCAAGAGGCCGGCCGCCCATCGAATGGAAGAGGTGGCGCTGAGGGGGCAGGCTGTGCTTTAGAGACGCTCGCGATGACGGAAACGGACCCCCGGATTGTGGCGATAGCGCTGGACGAGCGCACGGTCGTCTGGCGCAACGCCGATGTCGAGCAGGAACGCCGCGTGGCCATCTTCGACCTGCTCGACGGCAATCTGTTCCGGCCGCTTTCGGTCGGAGGAAGCGGGCCGTGGCGGCTGCTGCTGCGGGTGGAGGACGGGCGGCTTGCCATGGACCTGACCGAGGCGGCCGGCCCGGCGAGCGGCACCATCCTTCTGGGCCTTGCCCCTTTCCGCCGGCTGATCCGCGAATATTTCGCCATCTGCGACAGCTATTACAAGGCGATCCGCAACGCCTCGCCGGCGGCCATCGAAACCATCGACATGGCCCGGCGCGGCGTCCACAATGCCGCCACCGAGCTGCTGATCGAGCGGCTGGAGCAGCGGGTGGAAATGGATTTCGACACGGCGCGGCGGCTGTTTACGCTGATCTGCGTGCTGCATATACGGCAGTGACGGAGCAAAGGGGAAGAACATGGGCGTGATGCCGGATCACTGGATTCGCGAACGGGCGGAAGGCGCCGGCATGATCGAGCCGTTCGTCGAGGGACAGAAGCGCGACGGCTGCATTTCCTATGGCCTGTCCAGCTATGGCTATGACGCCCGGGTGTCGGACGAATTCAAGATCTTCACCAATGTCGACAGCGCCGTCGTCGATCCGAAGGCGTTTTCCAGCAACAGCTTCGTCGACCGCAAGACCGACGTGTGCGTCATTCCGCCCAACAGTTTCGCCCTGGCGCGCACCGTCGAATATTTCCGCATCCCCCGCGACGTGCTGGTGATCTGCCTTGGCAAAAGCACCTATGCGCGCTGCGGGATCATCGTCAACGTCACGCCGCTCGAACCCGAATGGGAAGGCCATGTGACGCTGGAATTTTCCAACACCACGCCGCTGCCGGCCAGAATCTATGCGAACGAGGGCGCCTGCCAGTTCCTGTTCCTGAAGGGCGATTCCCCCTGCGAGGTCAGCTATGCCGACCGCGCCGGCAAATATATGCGCCAGCGGGGGGTTACTCTGCCGAAGCTCTGACCGCTCAGCGCCGTTCCACGCCCAGCATGGCCAGCGCCATCAGCGGATAGCAGCCGGCGGCGATCCATAGCGCGTGCAGGCCCCAGAGGCGCCAGCAGACGGCGCCCAGCACCGCCCCCGCCAGCAGCCCGGACCACAGCAGCAGATAGGGAAACCAGCGCCGGTTGCGGTCGCCCAGCAGCCGCGCCGCCAGATTCTGGCCGAAGCGCACCAGCGTGCCGGTCATGTAGGTGACGCCGATGCTGACTTCGTCGCGGCGCATGAAGGCGTTGTTGGAGGCGCCCATGGCGCTGGCCGCCAGCAGCACGGCCAGCGTCGGCTGCCCCAGCTCGACGGCGATGGCCGCCGCCAGCAGCATGGCCGACACCAGGACGAGGACGGCGGTCGAGGGCAGGCGCGACCGCAGGCGGCGGACCGTCTGCCCCAGCATGACCCCGAGCACGAACAGGGCAATGATGGCGAAGGCCAACAGGGCGGGCTGCCAGCTGGCGTGATCGCCCGCCTCGACGCCGAAGCGGGTGGAATTGCCGCTCATGAAGGAAACGAAGAAGCCGCCGAGGCTGAGGAAGCCGAGGGCGTCGATGAAGCCGGCGAGGCCGGCGAGGCCGATGGCGATGTTGCGGGAGGTCCGGTCCTGGGTGTGCATGGCCTGATCGAATGGCGGTCTGTAGCGGATTGCGCGCCGCTGGCAAAGGCTTGGCCGATGCCGGGGAACCGCCGGGAAGGC
>CAYYGQ010000078.1:0-8505 GCA_964471485.1 uncultured Sandaracinobacter sp.
GCGGAGTTCATTCGCAGCGAGGCGCGCAAGGGCAGGTCGAAGCCGATGGCGGCCGCCACCGTGTCCAGTCCGGCGATGAACAGCAGGACCGCCATGCCGCGCACTTCCAGATCGGTGAGCGGGCGGCCCTCAATCTCCGCCTGTGTGACGAAGGTCATGAAATCGTCGGCCGGGTTGCGCTTGCGCTCTTCCCGAAGGGCATCGACGAAATCGACGATGCGGCGCGCCGCCGCCGTCCGTTCCGCCGGCGCGCCGTGCAGCAGCTTCATGCCCCAGTCGACGAATTCCTCCAGCCTAGACCAGTCGATGCCGAGATATTGCAGGAAGATGGAGACGGCGAAGGGGAAGCAGAAATCCTTCACCACATCGGCCGACGTGCCGCGCTCTTTCATCCCCTCGATAAGGGAGACGGCGCGCTCGCGCACCACCGGCGTCAGGTCGGCGATCTTCTTCGGCGAGAACAGCGGATTCAGCATCGAGCGCCACAGCCGATGGTCGGGCGGGTCGATCTCCAGCGGAATGAGCGGCCAGACCTCGCCCAGGGCCGATGCGAAGCTGTTGCGGTTGCTGGAGAAGGTCTCGGCATCCTGCAACAGCCGGCGCTGGTCCTCGGCGCGGACGATCACCCAGGTGCCTTCGCCGTTCCGGGTGTTGCCGGGGGCGAAGAAGATCGGCGGCCCGTCGAGCAGGCGGCCGATCGCCGCATGCGGTTCGCCAAGGGGCGCCGGCTCCATGCCGGGGCCGGTGTAGAGATTGAAGTTGCTGACCAGCTCGGCTGGAACATGGTCGGGCACTGGATGAGCGGCTGCGCGCATGATGATTCCCTCGTTATTGTCCCGAGGTGCATCATGCACCGAAGTGCAACTTTGTCAACGGCCCTGCCGCGCGCGGCGGCGGGAAATTCCGCCGCGCTCAGCGGCCGCGGAAATCCGCCGGGCGCCTGTCGCGGAACGCCGCCACCCCCTCGGTGTAATCGTCGCTGTAGCCAAGCCGCTGCTGCTGGTCGCGTTCGAGGTCGAGCTGCGTCGAAAGATCGTGCCGCCAACTGGCGGCAAGCGCCGCCTTGGTCGCCGCCAGCGCCAGCGGACCCTTGCCGGCCAGATGGGTGGCAAAGGCCAGCGCCTGCGCTTGCAGCTCCTCGTCGGGGACGGCGCGCCAGATCAGCCCCCAGCCCGCCGCTTCGCCGGCGGCGACCGGCTCGCCGCTCATGGCGATGGCGGCGGCGCGCTGCGGGCCGACCAGGCGCGGCAGCAGCCAGCTGGCGCCGCAGTCGGGGCCGAGGCCGAGATTGGCGAACGACAGGATGAAGCGGGCGCTTGCTGCAGCGAAGGTGACATCGGCGGCAAGCGCCAGGCTGACCCCGGCGCCGGCGGCGACGCCGTTGACGGCGGCGACCACCGGCTTTTCGAGGCCGGCGAGCGCCCGGAACAGCGGATTATATTCGCGATCGAGGGCAAGGCTCAGATCATGCTTGCGCCCGTCGGGAAGCGGCGCCCGCTCGCCCAGATCCTGGCCTACGCAAAAGGCGCGGCCCTCCGCCGTCAGCAGCACGGCGCGGATGGCATCGTCGGCCGCCGCCAGCGCCACCGCCCGCGCCAGTTCGGCGCGCATCGCCGTGTTGACGGCGTTCAGCCGCTCGGGCCGGGCCAGGCGGATTTCCAGCACCCGCTCGAAACGGCTGACGCGGATGGTGGCGAAGGCCGCCTCGCTCATGCGCCGTCTTCCGCGGGCTTTTCCCAGGCCGGATCGTCGGCCGGGCGCTTCAACTGGAAGCGGTCGGTGTTGCGCACATACCAGCCGCCGCCGTGGGTGCGGCCGACCAGATTCATCGCCGGGGTGTCGAGATAATGTTTCACCGGATCGGCGATGAAACGGTCGTCGATATGGGTCATCAGGATCTCGCCGAGGACCACCGTCTGCGCGCTGCCCACGTCGAGCGCCGCCACCTTCCGGCATTCGAAGCTGACCGGGCTGCTGGCGATGCGCGGCGGCGCCACCACTTCGGACGGCGCGGTTTCGATGCCGGCATAGTCGATTTCGCTGACATCGGCCGGAGCGTTGGCGCTGGAGGCGTTCATCTTCTCCATGTCGGCCTCGGTCACCAGATTGACGACGAATTCGCCGGTGGCGAGGATGTTCGAGGCGGTGTTCTTCAGCGTGTAATCGCGCAGATCCTTCAGCAGGCCAAGAACGACGAGCGGCGGATCGACGCCGACGGCGTTGAAAAAACTGTAGGGGGCGGCGTTCACCACGCCGGCCTTCGACAGGCTGGTGACCCAGGCGATCGGCCGCGGCGTCACCGTCGAATTCAGCAGCTTGTAGCGCACGCCCAACGGCAGGCTCCGCATGTCGAACTGCATCCCGCTCTCCTGTCGTCCCTATTGCCGCCCTTTGGGCGGGTCAGCTTTTTGCCGCCTTCTTGGCGGCGGCTCGCGCCAGCACCGCTTCCCTGGCGCGAATCACTTCCTCGCCGCCCTGGGCGCTGTGGCAATAGACCAGCTCCAGCGCATGGCAGGCGGCAAGGTCCGAGGTTTCCGCCACATGCAGCAGCCGCTTGGTCAACTCGGCCGCCTGGCGGTTCTGAAGGGCGCGGCCCAAGCGCAGCGCTTCCTCCACCGCTTCGCCCGGCGCCACCAGCCGGCTGACGAGGCCGAGGCCATGCGCCTCGTCGGCCTCCATCGAGCGGCCGGACAGGAACAGTTCGGCGGCGCGCTGGCGGCCCATGTGCCGCACCAGAAACCAGGCGGCGCCGCCGTCCGGCACCAGCCCGAAGTCGATGAAGGGCGCCGAGAATCTGGCGTTGCTCGCGGCGATCACCACATCGCAGGCGAGGGCGAGGCTCCAGCCGATGCCGTGCGCCCCGCCCTCGACGGCGGCGATGGTCGGCGACGGCAGGGCGCGCAGCCTGGCAATGATCCGCTGCCCGATTTCGAGGCGGGCGCCACGGGCGAGGGCGCCGTCGCCGCGCGCCGGTCCCGTCTTGACATCGCCGCCGTTGCTGAAATGCCCGGCGGCGCCGCAAAGCACGACGGCGCGCGGCGGCGTGCCGTTCTCGATTTCGTCGAGCGCCGCCGAAAACGCCGCCCACATGTCGAACGACACCGAATTGCGCGCCCGTGGCCGGTTGATGGTGAGCAGGGCGACATCGCCCTCCAGCCGTTCGCTCAGGAATTCGGCGTCCGCGCTTTCCATGGGTCCCTCCTGCCGGGCGTTCAATTGTGGTCGTCGAGCAGGCGACGGGCGATCACCTGCGCCTGGATTTCGCCGGCGCCCTCGAAGATGTTGAGGATGCGGGCGTCCGCCAGCAGGCGGCTCGCCGCATATTCCATGGCAAAGCCGTTGCCGCCGTGAATTTGCAGGGCATTGTCGGCGGCGGCCCAGGCGACCCGCGCCCCCAGCAGCTTCGCCATCCCCGCTTCCAGGTCGCAGCGCTTGCCCTCGTCCTTCTGCCGCGCCGCATAATAGGTAAGCTGGCGCGCCGCCATGATCTCGGCCGCCATCATGGCGAGCTTGTTGGCGACACGGGGAAATTCGAGGATGCGCCGGCCGAACTGTTTGCGGTCGAGCGCATAGGCGAGGCCCACGTCGAGCGCCGCCTGCGCCACGCCGATGGCGCGCGCCGCCGTCTGGATGCGGGCGCTTTCGAAGGTGGCCATCAACTGCTTGAAGCCGCGCCCCTCCACCCCGCCCAGCAGATGTTCGCTGGCGACGCGGAAATCCTCGAAGCCGATTTCATATTCCTTCATGCCGCGATAGCCGATGACGTGGATTTCACCGCCGCGCATTCCGGCCGCCGGGAACGGATCCTCGACGCTGCCGCGCGGCTTCGGCGCCAGCAGCATGGAAAGGCCGCTGTAGTTGCTGGTGGCGGGGTCGGTTCGCACCAGCAGCGTCATCAGATCGGCGCGCGCCGCGTGGGTGATCCAGGTCTTGTTGCCGGACACCGCATATGCATCGCCGACGAGCGTCGCCCGCGTGCGGAGGGAGCCGAGGTCGGAGCCGGTGTCCGGCTCGGTGAACACCGCCGTCGGCAGGATTTCGGCGCTGGCGATCCCCGGCAGCCAGCGCTGCTTCTGCGCCTCGGTGCCGCCCGAGAGGATCAGTTCGGCGGCGATCTCGGAGCGCGTCGCCAGCGAGCCGACGCCGATCCAGCCGCGCGACAGTTCCTCGGAGACGACGCACATCGCCGTCTTGCCCATGCCAAGCCCGCCATATTGCTCGGGGATCGTCAGGCCGAAGACGCCCATGTCGCCGAGCTCCCGCACCAGCGGCAGCGGGATCAGTTCGTCGGCCAGATGCCATTGGTGGGCGAAGGGCAGAATCTTGTCGCGGGAAAAAGCGAAGAACTGGTCGCGGATGAGGCGTCCGGTGTCGTCGAGACCGGTATGCTCCAGGGTCGCCCGGCCGTGCTGGTCGGCAAGATGCGCGGCGATCGCCGTCTTCACTTGCTGCGTCGCCCCGTGGGCGCGAAGGGCAGCCAGGGCCGGCCCGTCCAGCAGCGCAAGTTCGCCGGCGTCCGCCGTCAGGTCGGCGGCGCGAATCACTTCCCCCTGGTTCATGGCGATGCCGCCCCGCAACTGCGCCGCATATTCGCCGAACAACAGTTGCGAAAGCAGGGCCTCCACGTCGCCGAAGGCGCCGTCGGCGGCCAGCGCCGCCGCCCATTTCGCCACTTCGCCAAGCGTCGCCGCATAGGTCGCGAACCAGCCGAAGCCGTGCACCACATGCTGGTGCCGGTCGAGCAGCCGGCGGTCGGGGCGGCCGTCCTTGCCGGCCACCAGCGCCGCCACCCGGCGGCCGGCGGCGGCGACGAAACTGTCCGCCTCGGCGGCGGCGCGGCCCAGCAGGCGCGGCAGATCGTCGAGCAGCATGTCCATCAGGCGCCTTTCGCCGGGGTTTGCGGCCGCTGGACAATGGCGCCGGCGGCTTCGAGCACATCGAGCGCGCCTCCGTCGAGACCGAGCCAGTCGGCCAGGCCCTCGCGGCTGTGCTCGCCGACATGGGGCGGGCGCCGCCGGTATTCCGCCGGAGTCCGCGACAGTTTCGGCGGGAAGGCGACGCTCGGCACCTCCACCCCGTCCGGGCGGCGGAAATGATGGACGACGCCGCGCGCTTCGATGAACGGATCCTCGAACACGTCCTGCAAATCGTTCACCGGCCCGGTCGGCACGCCGCGGGCGACCAGCCGCTCGATCAGTTCCTGGCGCTTGAAACGACGCACCTTTTCCTGGACGATGCGCTCAATGTCGTCGCGGTTCACCATGCGCGCCCGCGAGGTGGTGAAGCGCGGATCGTCGGCCAGTTCCTCCATGCCAAGCTCGCGGCAGAGCAGGCGGAACTGCCGGTCGTTGCCGACGGCGATGATCATGATGCCGTCGGCCACTTCGAAGGTCTTGTAGGGGACGACGGTGGGGTGGCGGTTGCCGAGGCGGCCGGGCACCTGGCGGCCGACCAGCCAGTTCATCGACTGGTTGGCCAGCATGGCGATCTGCGTGTCGAGCAGCGACACGTCGATCCACTGGCCCTCGCCGGTGCGCTCGGCGTGGCGCAGCGCCGCCAGAATCGACACCGTCGCGTACATGCCGGTGGAAAGATCGGCCATGGCCACTCCGGCGCGCAGCGGCTCGCCGTCGGCCTCGCCCGTCACCGACATGAAGCCGCCCATGCCCTGGGCGACGAAATCATAGCCGCCGCGATCCGTGTAGGGACCGGTGTGGCCGAAGCCGGTGATCGAGCAATAGACGATGCGCGGATTGACGGCGGCGATCCGCGCATGGTCGAGGCCGAATTTCTTCAGGCCGCCGACCTTGAAATTCTCGACGAGAATATCGGCTTTCCCGGCTAGGTCGCGGATGAGCGCCGCCCCCTTTTCATGGCCGAGATCGACGGCGATCGAGCGCTTGTTGCGGTTGCAGCAGAGGTAATAGCCGCTCTGCTCCAGATCCTCCTGGCCGTCGGCCGCCGTCAGGAAGGGCGGGCCCCAGCCGCGAGTGTCGTCGCCATGCCCTGGCACCTCGATCTTCAGCACGTCGGCGCCGAGGTCGGCGAGAATCTGCGTCGACCATGGCCCCGCCAGCACGCGGGACAGATCGAGCACCTTCACACCCTCTAATGGCCCAGCCGTCACCCTTGCCTCCCCGCTGCACCGGCAGCACATGCAAAAACCATCGTTCAGGCGGCCCGCTCGAAAATCGCCGCCAGCCCCTGGCCGCCGCCGATGCACATGGTTTCAAGGGCATAGCGCCCCTGCCGCCGCTGCAATTCGTGCAGCATGGTGGCGAGGATGCGGCCGCCGGTGGCGCCGATCGGGTGGCCGAGCGAAATGCCCGAGCCGTTGACGTTCAGCATGTCCATGCGGGAATCGTCTTTCGCCCAGTTCCAGCCGCGCAGCACGCCCAGCACCTGCGGCGCGAAGGCTTCGTTCAGCTCGACGAGGTCGATCTCGTTCCAGCCGATGTTGCCGCGGGCGAACAAACGCTCCACCGCCGGCACCGGGCCGATGCCCATGCGCGACGGCTCGCAGCCGGCCGCCGCCCAGCTATGGAACCAGCCGATCGGCGTGAGATTCAATTCCTGAAGCTTGTCTTCGGCGACGACGAGGCAGGCGGCGGCGGCATCATTCTGCTGGCTGGCGTTCCCCGCCGTCACCACGCCGCCCTTCTCGATGGCGCGCAGGCCGGCAAGCGATTCCGGCGTAGCGTCGGCGCGGATGCCTTCGTCCTCGGCGAACCGCTTCGGTTCGCCGCGCCGCTGCGGCACCAGCACCTCGATCAGCTCGTCGGCGAACTTGCCGTCGCGCCAGGCCGCCGCCGCCCGCTGGTGGCTGCGCGCCGCATATTCGTCGCATTCCTCGCGGGTGATGCCGAAATCGGACGCGACATTGTTGGCGGTCTCGATCATGCCCGAAATCACGCCGAAGCGCTCGATCGGCTGCGACATGACGCGGCCGCGCGCCAGCCGGTCGTACAGTTCGATCGAGCCGCCGCGAACGCCGGTGCGGCCCTTGATGGTGTAATGCTCGACCTGGCTCATGCTTTCGCAGCCGCCGGCGATCACCACGTCGGCGGCGTCCGTCATCACCATCATCGCCGCGTCGATCACCGCTTGCAGGCCCGAGCCGCAGCGCCGGTCGAGCTGATAGCCCGGCACCGCGACCGGAAGGCCAGCCGCCATCGCCGCCCAGCGGCCGATGGCCGGAGCCTCGCCATTGCCATAGCCCTGGCTGAAGACGACATCGTCGATGCGCTCGGGGTCGATTTTGGTGCGCTCCATCAGCGCACGGATGGCGATGGCGCCAAGCTCGCCGGCCGGAATGGCGGCAAGCCCGCCGAGATATTTGCCGACCCCGGTGCGGATCGGCGACACGATGGCGGCACGCCGCATCTTCAACCTCCTTGCTGCGCCTCGGCGGCGCGGACCATGTTCCTGGCGATGATGGTCTGCTGGATCTGCGAGGTGCCCTCGTAGATCCGCAGCAGACGAATGTCGCGGTAGAAGCGCTCGACCTTGTAGTCGGCCATATAGCCGGCGCCGCCGAAGATCTGCACGGCGCGGTCGGCGATGCGGCCGACCGCTTCCGAGGCATGGTATTTCAGCGCCGAGCATTCGAGGCTGACCTTTTCGCCGGCGTCGAAGCGCGGGGCGACGCTGCCCAGCAGCGCCTCGACGGTGAGGAGGTCGACCTTGCTGTCGGCCAGCATCGCCTGCACCAGCTGGAAGTCGGCGATGCGCTGGCCGAACTGCTGGCGCTCCAGCGCATAGCCGAGCGACAGGCCCACCAGGCGGTCGGCCATGCCGAGCGCCACGGCGGCGATGTGGATGCGGCCGCGATCGAGCACCTTCATCGCCGTGCGGAACCCCTGTCCGGGCACGCCGCCGATGATGTTGGCCTTCGGCAGCAGCACATCGTCGAGAATGACATCGCAGGTGACAGAGCCTTTCTGCCCCATCTTGCGGTCGGGCTTGCCGAGGGTGATTCCCGGCGTGTCGGCCGGAAGGATGAAGGCGGAGATGCCCGCCGCCCCGGCGACATCGGCCTCGGTGCGGGCCATCAGCGTGAACATCGAGGCGCGCGGCGCGTTGGTGATGAAGCGCTTGGTGCCGTTGATCCGGTATCGGTCGCCTTCAAGCCGGGCGCTAGTGCGAAGCGAGCCGGCGTCCGAGCCGGCGCCCGGCTCGGTGAGGGCGAAGCTGGCGATGGCGGTGCCGGCGGCGAATTTCGGCAGCCATTCCGCCTTCTGCGCCTCGGTGCCGTCCATGACGATGCCCTGGCTGCCGATGCCGACCGTGGTGCCGATGAGCGAGCGATAGACGATGGAGGCGCGGCAAAGCTCGCGGATGATCGCCGCTTCCTCGGTCATGGTGCAGCCGAGGCCGCCATATTGTTCCGGGATGGACAGGCCGAACAGGCCCATGTCGCGGATTTCCCGGACGATCCGCTCGGGGATGGCGTCGGTTTCCTCGACCTCGTCCTCGGCCGGAATCAGCCGCTCGTCGACGAAGCGC
>CAYYGQ010000079.1:0-7718 GCA_964471485.1 uncultured Sandaracinobacter sp.
GTCGCAGGCGTCGGGGTTGCCGCTGTCGAAGCCCTTGGTCAGCCAGCGGATTCGTTGCGCCGAACTGCCGTGGGTGAAGCTGTCGGGCACCACACGGCCTTGCGCCTGGCGTTGCAGCGTGTCGTCGCCGATGGATTGCGCCGCCGTCACCCCTTCCTCGAAATCGCCGGAATCGAGAATGTCGCGGTTGCGGCCGGCCCAGACCCCGGCATAGCAATCGGCCTGCAATTCCAGGCGGACGGACAACTGGTTGGCTTCGGCGCCGCCAAGGCGGCGCTGTTCGGCCGAGACTTTGGCCGAGGTGCCAAGAAGGGTCTGGATGTGGTGGCCGACTTCGTGCGCCACCACATAGGCGGCGGCGAAATCGCCCGGCGCGCCGAAGCGGTTGGCCAGTTCGTCGAAGAAGCCGGTGTCGAGATAGACCTTGCGGTCGGCCGGGCAGTAGAAGGGGCCGACCGCCGAAGTGGCGCCGCCGCAGGCGGTGTTGACGCCGTTCTCGAAGAACACCAGCGTCGGCGGCTGGTAGCTTTGCCCGGCCTCCTCGAAGATGGCGCTCCATGTGTCTTCGGTGGAGCCGAGCACCCTGGCGACGAAGCGGTCGGTCGCGTTTTGCGTCTGCGGCGCCGTGCGGCTGGCGGGGGCCGGCTGCATCGCCGGCTGGCCGCCCATCTGGCCGATGTTGCCGAACAGGAAGATGGCGCCGACGACGAGGATGATGCCGAGGAAGCCGAAGCGGCGGCCGACCAGCATCAGGATGAGGTTGATGAGGCCGCCGCCACCGCCGCCGCCGCCGAAGCCGCCGGCGCCAAGGCCGCCGCCGGCGCCGAAGCCGCCCTCGCCACGGCGGTTTTCGATGTTGGTGCTTTCGCGCTGGTCGTCGAGCCGCATTTTCTGGCCTTCCCGCAATCTCTGGCGCCATTTCTAGGGCATGTGGACGAGGATGGCGAGGGATGAGGCATGCCTGGAAACGAGCTTAGGGAATTTATCGGACTTTACTTGTAGGAGATAATTTGCACCCTTGGCGCCATGGATCCGGTTCGAAACCCCTTCGCCCCCGGCGCCGGCACCAAGCCCCCGGAACTGGCCGGCCGCGACGAGATTCTGGAACGCGCCAGCGTCGCCCTCGACCGCATCGCCCAGGGGCGTCCGGCCCGCAGCCTGATCCTCTATGGCCTGCGCGGAACCGGAAAAACCGTGCTGCTGGGGCAGATTCGCCGCGACGCCGAGGCGCGCGGCCATCAGGCGGTGCGGATCGAGGCGCCGGAAGGGCGTTCGCTGCCGGCGATTCTGGCGCCGGCGCTCAGGGCGATGCTGCTGAAGCTCGACCGCATGGAATCGGTGAAGGCCGGCGCCCGGCGCGCGCTCGGGGTGCTGGCGAGCTTCGCCAAGCTGAAGATCAGCTACCACGACATCGAGGTGACGATCGACGCCGAGCCGGAAAAAGGCGCCGCCGATTCGGGCGACCTCGGCCAGGACCTCGCCGATCTGCTGCTGGCCGTCGGCGAGGCGGCGCGCGAGCGGCAGACGCTGGTGATGCTTGGCATCGACGAATTCCAATATGTGAAGCCGGCGGAAATGGCGGCGATGATCGCCGCCCTTCATGCCGTGGCGCAGGCGCAATTGCCGCTGACCATGGTGGCGGCCGGCCTGCCGCAATTGCTGGGCAAGATGGGGAAGGCGAAAAGCTACGCCGAGCGCCTGTTCGAATATGTCGAGGTGGGGGCGCTCGATCGGGGGGCGGCGCGGAACGCCGTCGCCATCCCGGTAGAGCGCGAGGGCGAGGAAATCGAGCGCGCCGCCGTCGACGCCATCATCGAGCAGACGCGGGGCTATCCCTATTTCCTTCAGGAGTGGGGCAAGCACAGCTGGGATCTGGCCTTCTGCTCGCCGATCACGCTTCAGGATGTGGCGAACGCCACGGTGACGGCGGTGGCCGAACTCGATTCCAGCTTCTTCCGCGTCCGCTTCGACCGGCTGACGCCGACGGAAAGGCGCTACATGCGGGCGATGGCGGAACTGGGGCCGGGGCCGCACCGTTCCGGCGACATCGCCGCCGTGCTGGGCAAGCAGGTGACACAGCTTGCGCCCATTCGCAGCAGCCTGATCCGCAAGGGCATGCTGCATTCGCCGACCCACGGCGACACCGCCTTCACCGTGCCGATGTTCGACCATTTCATGAAGCGGATCATGCCGCGGCTTGGCTGATCGGCCGGCGCGCCGCATAGAAGCGGCCGAAAGGGCAGCTTGATGGACATGGCGCGCAACCGGGTTCAGGTGGTCGAAGTGGGGCCGCGCGACGGCTTGCAGAACGAACGGGACATCATCGGCACGGCGGACAAGCTCGGCCTTGTCGGGCGGGCGCTGGCCGCCGGGGTGAAGCGCATCGAAGTGGCGAGTTTCGTCAACCCCCGACGGGTTCCGCAAATGGCCGACGGCGAGGCGGTGGTGCGGGCGCTCCCGGACCGGAAGGACGTGTCCTATATCGGTCTCTGCCTCAACAAGCGCGGCGTGCTGCGGGCGCTGGAGACCAGGGCGGGCGGGCGGCGCGGCGTCGACGAGGCCGGCTGCGTGCTGGCGGCGTCCGACCGTTTCGGCGAGCGCAACCAGGGCCAGACCGTCGATCAGGGGCTGGCGGAAAACCGCGCCATGCTGCGGCTTGCCAGGGAAGGCGGGCTGCGGCCGCAGGTGACGATCGCCGTTGCCTTCGGCTGCCCGTTCGAGGGCGTGGTGGCGGTGGCGCGCGTCGTTCATCTGGCGCGCGAGATGGCCGAGGCCGGCGCCGTCGAGATCGCGCTCGCCGACACCATCGGCGTCGCCATCCCGGCCGAGGTGGAGCAGCTGTTCGCGCTGGTGCGGGAAGCCGTGCCGGGGGTGCGGCTTCGCGGCCATTTCCACAATACGCGGGGGCAGGGCATCGCCAATGCCTGGGCGGCGTTTCGCGCCGGCGCCGACGTGCTCGATTCCAGCCTTGGCGGCCTTGGCGGCTGCCCGTTCGCGCCAAAGGCCACCGGCAATATCGCCACCGAGGAACTGGCCTATCTGTTTGCCCGCAGCGGTGTCGAAACCGGGCTGGACCTCGATGCCCTCATCGACGCCAGCCACTGGTTCGAGGGCGTGCTCGGCCGGCCGCTGCCGGCGCTGCTGCCCCGCGCCGGCAACTGGCCGGGCCGGGGCTAGGCGTCAGACCGGCTCGCCGGCCGCCCGGGCGCGGTCGAGCCGGCTTGCCTCGGCCGCCGGCAGGTGGCGATAGACATAAAGCAGGCAGAGGAAGGGCAGCGGCGCCGTCAGCGCCAGCGCGATCATGGCATGGCCGAGGCTTCCCAGCAGTTCGGACAGGCGGCCGCCCAGGAACGGCCCGAGGCCGAGGCCGATGACCGTGGTGCCGAGAAAGAAGGTGGCCGTCGCCGCGCCGCGCATGCGCGGCAGCACCAGATCCTGGGCCGTCGCCCCGGCCAGCCCCACCCAGAGCGAGGCCGGAAGCGCCGTCAGGAAGGCGAACAGATAGAAGAGCGATTCAGACGAAGTGGTGTATTGCAGCAGCGCGAACGGAATCGGCAGCAGGATGGTGGCGAAGCCGACGCGAATGCGCCCCGAGGGGTGGCGCAGCCGCCAGCGGTCGGCGAGGCGGCCGCCGGCGATGATGCCGAGGAAGCCGGCGGTGGCGCCGCCGCCGCCGAGGAAGAAGCCGGCGGTGGCGCGGTCGGCGCCGAAGGTGCGGATGGCGTAGGGCGCCCCCCAGAAGCCGTAGGCATAGGTGACGATGGCCACCAGCCCGAAGCCCAGCACCATCAGCAGGAAGGTGGGCGTGCCCCAGATAAGGGCGTGGGTCGGCGGGTCGCGGAAGGAAAGCGCCTCGGACCAGGAGAAGACGGCGTAGGCGGCGAGGCCGAGCGACAGCCATTGCGGCCAGTTGCCGGCGGCCTGGCTCATGCCGGCGATGAAGGCGGCGGCAAGCGCCAGCGCGCCAAGGTTGCGCAGCAGCGCGCGGCGGCCGTTCCGCGCCGCCGACAGCAGGGTGAAGGGCGGCAGCACGCTTTCCAGTTCGCCGAGGAATTTCCGGAATGGCCGTTCCTCGGCCGGCATGACGATCCCCTCGGACAGGCCGCGCACCGGCTCTTTCAGGGTCGACGCCCAGAAGGCCAGCAGCAGGCCCGGCAGGCCGACGGCGAGGAAGGCCGCCTGCCAGCCGGCGAGGCCGAACCAGGGGTCGCCGGCCGGAAAAGCGCGGTTCCAGCGGTCGACGGTGAGACCGCCCAGGAACAGCGACAGGCCGCTGCCCAGATAAATGCCCGACGAATAGATGGAAAGCGCGGTGGCCCGCTGGCGTTTGGGGAAATAGTCGGAAAGGACGGAATAGGCGACCGGCGAGGCCGACGCCTCGCCGACTCCGACGAGGATTCGCGCTGTCGCCAACTGGGCGAAATTGCGGCTGAGACCGGAAAGCGCCGTCATCCCCGACCAGAGCGCCAGGCCGATGGTGAGGAGGCGCATGCGGTGCCACATGTCGGCAAGCCGGCCGAGCGGGATTCCGAACAGCGCATAGAAGACCCCGAACACCGTGCCGTAGAGAAAGCCGATTTCGGAGTCGGTGATGCCGAGGTCGCGCTTCACGTCCTCGGCAAGGATGGAGAGGATCTGCCGGTCGATGAAGTTGAACACATAGATCAGCAGCAACACGGACAAGACATACCAGGCATAGGGGCTGGCCTGCTGTTCGTCCGCCGGGGGTGCCTCCTGCATGGCGTCCTTCCGTCTGTGGTCCAGCCTGCCTAGCAGCGGCGAGGCGTTCGCCAAATCCCTTTCGACAATCTCTTTCGCCGAATCCCTTTCGATAGGGGGCGGCGGATTTCCCGCATCCTCGCTGTTCGCGTTCCGTCCAAGCAGCTATGGTGCCGCCATGTCCGGCCATTACGAACATCTGCCGCAGCGCCGTTCCATCGTCGACCGGCGGCGGCTGGTGGCGGATGTGGCGGCGGCGGCCGAGGGCGCCGCCCCCGAACGGCGGCGCCAGCGGATCGCCGCGGTGCTGAAGCTGGCGCTCGACCATGGGCGCGCCGAAATCCACCGCCGCATTCTGGAGCATCCGGGCCGGGGCCGGGAATTGCAGGCGGCGCAAAGCTTCCTCGCCGACCAGATTCTGCGCGTCGCCTTCGATTCGACGACGCAATATCTCTATCCGCGCACCAACCCCTCGGCGGCCGAGCGAATCACCCTGGTCGCCGTCGGCGGCTATGGCCGCGGCGAGATGGCGCCTTTTTCCGACATCGACCTGATGTTCCTGTCGCCGATGCGCCACACCCCATGGGTGGAACAGGTGGTGGAATCGGTGCTCTACACGCTTTGGGATCTGGGCCTGAAGGTGGGCCATTCGACGCGGACCCCGGACGATGTGATCCGCATGGCGACCGCCGACATCACCGTGAAGACGGCGCTGCTGGAGGCGCGCTATCTCTGGGGCGACCAGCCATTGTTCGACGAGGCGATGGCCCGCTTCCGCCAGGAAATCGTCGCCGGCCATGCCCGCGACTATATCGTCGCCAAGCTGGCCGAACGCGACGAGCGCCACCGCCGCATGGGCGACAGCCGCTATGTGGTCGAGCCCAATATCAAGGACGGCAAGGGCGGCTTGCGCGATTTGCAGGCGCTGTTCTGGATCGGCAAGTTCGTCCACCAGGTGCGGGATCCGCGCGAACTGGTGGAAAAGGGCCTGTTCACGGCGGCCGAATATCGCCAGGTGCAGCGCGCCCTCAACCATCTCTGGGCGGTGCGGATCAACCTCCACGACCTCGCCGGCCGCGCCGAAGAGCGCCTTACCTTCGACGTGCAGCGCGAACTGGCCGAACGAATGCGCTACGCCAGCCGCCCCGGCGCCCCGGCGGTGGAGCGCTTCATGCGCCACTATTTCCTGACGGCGCGCCAGGTCGGCAGCCTGACGGCGCTGTTTTTCGAGCATCTGGAAGAGCAGCACGCCCGCACCGCCTGGATTCCGCGCCTGACGAGACGGCCGCGCCGCCTCCATGGCTTCGCCCAGTCGCGCGGGCGGATCGAGGCGCCCGGCGACGATTTCTTCGCCGCCGACCCGGTGCGCCTCGTCGAACTGTTCCAGCTGGCCAGCAGCCACGAGCTTGGCATCCAGCCGCTGACCATGCGCCTCGTCACCCGCGATGCCCATCTCATCGGCCGCGACGTGCGCGAGGACCGCCGCGCCAACGCGCTGTTTCTCGATGTGCTGACGTCGCGGGACGATCCGGAATCCATGCTGCGGCTGATGAACGAAACCGGGGTGCTGGGGCATTTCCTGCCCGATTTCGGCCGCGTCGTCGCCAAGATGCAGTGGGACATGTACCACCATTATACCGTGGACGAGCACAGCATCCGCGCCGTCGGCCTGCTGGCGCGTCTCGAAAAGGGGCTGATGAAGGCCGACTATCCGCTGTCCTCGGCGATCGTGCGGCAGTTGGCGTCGAGGCGCGCCCTTTACGTGGCGGTGCTGCTGCACGATATCGCCAAGGGCCGGGGCGGCGACCACAGCATCCTCGGCGAACAGGTGGCGCGGGCGCTGGGGCCGCGCCTCGGTCTCGACGCCGCCGAAACCGACACCGTCGCCTGGCTGATCCGCCACCATCTGCTGATGTCGTCCACCGCCTTCCGCCGCGACCTCGCCGACCCCAAGACCATCCAGGATTTCGCCGCCGTCGTCACCTCGGTGGAACGGCTCAGGCTGCTGCTGGTGCTGACGGTGGTCGACATCTGCGCTGTCGGTCCCAATGTCTGGAACAACTGGAAGGCGCAGTTGCTGACGGCATTGTACGACGCCGCCGAGGAACTGCTGCGCCTCGGCCACAAGCAGAGCGGGCGCCAGCAGCGGGTGGCGGCCAGACAGGCGGAGCTGCTGAAGGCGACCGCTTTTTCCGCGGCCGACGTGCAGGCCTATGCCGACCGTTTCGCCGACAGCTACTGGCTGGCCGAGCCGCTCGACGTGGTGGCCTCGAACATGGCGCTGGTGCGGGCGGCCGACGCCGGTTCCGATGCGGGCGCCGGTGCCGGCGGCGATACAGGAGGCGGCGATTTTTCCGTCCATGTCGAGCCGGACGCGGCGGCCGGCGCCACCCTCGTCACCGTCTATGCGAAGGATCTTCCCGGCCTGTTCTACCGGGTGGCCGGCGGCATCGCCCTTGCCGGCGCCAGCATCGTCGATGCACGCGGCCACACCACCAAAGACGGCATGGCGCTCGACAATCTGCTGGTGCAGGAACCGCTCGGCGGGCCGTTCGCCGAACCGCACGCGCTTGAACGGTTGCGGGAATCGATCCGCGCGGCGGTGATGGGCGAAATGGATCTGGCGATGCGGCTGGCCGCCCGGCCGCTGCCGCGCCGCCGCCAGGAAGCCTTCCCGGTGGTGCCGCAACTGATCCTCGACAACCGGGCGTCCAACCGGCTCACCGTGGTCGAAGTGACGGCGCAGGACCGGCCGGCGCTGCTCTATGCGCTGGCCTATGCGCTGTTCGAAGCGAAGCTCACCATCCATTCGGCGCACATCGCCACTTATGGCGAGCGCGCCGTCGACACCTTCTACCTGACCGACCTTGCCGGCAACAAGATCGAGGACGAAGCGGCGCTGAAGGCGCTCGAACAGCGGCTGCTGGGCGTGGCGGCGGCGCCCGCCGCCGAGCATGTCGAACACGCCTGAAAATGAGCACGCCTGAAAACGGGCACGC
>CAYYGQ010000079.1:7728-8480 GCA_964471485.1 uncultured Sandaracinobacter sp.
CTGGTCATGGCCTTGAAGAGGATTTCCGACAAGCTGAAAAAGCGCCGGGCGCGGAAAGGGTCTTCCGCGCCCGGCGGCCCGACCTGGATCAGAAGCGGTAGTTCACGCCCACCAGCACCCGGTTCCGGGTTGCCTTCAGCTTCGAATCGCCGCCGGTCAGCAGGTCGAGATCGTCCGAGCCGAACTTGCCGAAGCGGGTGTAGCGATACTCGACCTTGGCCGAGAGATTTTCGCCGATCGCCTGCTCGATGCCGGCGCCGAGCGACCAGCCGTCGGCGTTCTGGCTGGCCTCGGCGCCGCCGACCCGATAGGTGAAGCGGCCGTTTTCCCAGCCGCCGGTGCCGTAGACCAGCGTGACCGGCGTGGCGAGCAGGCCGGCGCGGGCCAGCAGGCCGAACGAGCGGCCGGCCTTCACTTCGTCGACGCCCGGCAGGCGGACGGTGCCGGTGCCGCCGTTCACAAAGGCTTCGGCGCCGATGACGAACTGGTCGTTCATGCGGCCGTCGAGGCCGAGCTGGGCGCCATAGTCAAAGCCCGACTTCTTGCCACGGGTGATGATGGTGGTTGCGCCGCTGGTGCTCGAAAGCTGGTCGCTGTCCTGCTGCCAGCCGCCCTGAACGCCGATATAAGGCCCGTTGAAGGGTTCGGCGGCAAGGCTTGGCGACGAGGCGAGAAGGGCCGTTGCGCCGGCCGCGGCCGCCGCAAGAAAAATGGCACGAGCCATAAAAAATTCCTTTGACTTACAAAACATT
>CAYYGQ010000080.1:0-8275 GCA_964471485.1 uncultured Sandaracinobacter sp.
GTTGAGGGGAACGACGAAGACCTCGCCAAAGGCGCCCGACGGGGCGACCGCCGTTTCCACCCGATTGCGCGAGAACAGGCCGCGCAGGCGAAATTCGACCGCATCGCTGAACTGGTAGCGGCCGGCCGCATAGGCATTGAGGCGGCGGAACGGCGTGCGGAACAGATTCCAGGGGTTGTAATTATAGGGGGCGTAAAGTTCGGCGCCGCTGAAGCCGCTGCCGTCGGGCAGGATCTGGCGGATGCCCTGGCCGCCGCTGGCGCAGGCAGGGCCGGCGGCGGCGCCGCAGCCGTAGGCGATGAAATCGGCGCCTGAATCGCTCACCCCGCTCATCAGCGCCGGCACGCCGATCGGCGAGCCGCCCGCCTCGCCGGTGCGCGAATCGATGCTGTAGCGGGAAAAGCCGCGACTGCCCTGGTCGACGGCGGCGCTGTCGAGCCAGGAAAGCGCCAGCACGGCATGGCCGCGGCCGTCGCCGAAGCCCCGGCCGAGCGTCAGGTCGAGGCGAAGATCGCGGCCGTCGCCGCGCCCGGTGATGCCGCTGCCCGCCGACAGTTCGAGCCCGCTGAATTCGCGCCTGGTGACGAAATTCACCACCCCCGACACGGCATCGGCGCCATAGGTGGCGGAAGTGCCGCCCGTCAGCACATCCACCCGTTCCAGCAGCGCCGGCGGCAGATTGTCGAGGTTGAAAATGCCGCTGATGCCGTCGGGCGCCAGCCTGCTTCCATCCAGCAGCACCAGATTGCGGTTGGCGCCAAGGCCGCGCAGGTCGACGAACGAAGCGCCGACATTGCCATTGTTCATCGCCGAGCCGCCGGACGGCACCGCGCCCGGCCAGCGCCGCAGCAGTTCGCCAAGATCCGCCACGCCATCCATGTCGATCTCGCGCGCGGAAATGCGGCCGAGCGGCGCCCCGTCCACGGCGGATTCGTTCCGGATCAGCGAGCCGGTGACGACGATCTGCCCGTCCAGAATCTGTTCGTCCTGAATCTGTTTCGCCTGCGGGTCCGGCAGCGGCTGCGCCCGCAGCGCCGGGGCCTGCAACAGCAGCAGGACGGCGACGCCGTCGCGCCCCAGCCGCGCCATGATGGGTTTGCTCCGGTGGCGGTGTCGCACGAAATCTGCCCCTTCCATCGGCGTCCGGCCCGGTTCTCGGGGCGCCTCCCTCAAGATGTGAACACCGCCGACCCCCCTCCGTCGAACGGAGTCGAATCGGCGGCGCCAATAAATCAGGGTTAATGGAAAACGCCTATCCCTGTTGGCGAAATATTACAAAATTCAAATCCGAATTGGCGCTTTCTGTTGCCGGAAATTCAGATCAGTCCTTTGGCGCGCGCTTCGGCATAGCGCCGTGCCGCCGCCTCGGCCGACACATAGGCTTCCTGCAATTCGTGGCTCCAGTAGCGCAGCTCGGCCAGGGGGATGCGCGCGCCGGTCACGGCGCAAACGACATGGTCGCCATCGCGGATGCGCTTGTAGCTTCCCGACAGATATTCCAGTTGCGCTTCCCGGTCGTGCGAAAAATTCAGCATCTCAATCCTCTCAGAACAGGCTGCCCTGCGCTTTCGGCGGCTTTGCCGGCAGCACCTGCAATTCCCCGTCGGCGAACAGCAGGCTGAACGCCGGCAACACCGCCGCCTGATCGCGCTGGCGCAGAATCGAACCGTCGGCCTTTTGCGCCAGCACGAAGCCGCGCGCCAGCACCGCTTGCGGCGACAGCCCTTCCGCCAGACGGAACGCCGACAACAGCGCCTGCCGGGCGTGGTGGATGCGCGCCCTGAGCAGCGCCGGGTTGGGCGTCACGCGCGGCGAATCCAGTTGCGCCCGCAGCCGCGCCAGCCGCTGGTCCAGCAACCGGGGGGTGAGGCGCACGCCAAGCGAATCGAGCCGCGCCCGCTGGAGCCGGACTCGCGTTTCCAGAGCGCGCGGCAAGCGGGCGCCGGCTTCGTCCAGCCGCTGGCGGGCAAGCGCCGCAAGCGTCGCCGGGCGCGGCAGGCGAACAGCGAGCGCCTGCAAGCGTTCGGCGCGCAACCGCCGGGCGCGCCGCTCGGCGCGGCGGGCGCGCAGGCCAAGGTCGGCCAGCGTCTCCAGCAGGTCCGCCCGCACCGGCACCGCCAGTTCGGCGGCCGCCGTCGGCGTCGGCGCCCGCAGCGACGAGGCGAAGTCGATGAGCGTGGTGTCGGTTTCGTGGCCGACCGCCGAAATCAGCGGAATGGCGCTGGCGGCCGCCGCCCGCACCACCGCCTCGTCGTTGAAGCACATCAGATCCTCGACCGAGCCGCCGCCACGGGCGACGATCAGCAGATCGGGGCGGGCGGCGCCGGACAAGCGGTTGAAGCCGGCGATGGCGGCGGCGATCTTCGCGCTGGCCCCCTCGCCCTGCACCGGCACCGGCCACAGCGTCACCCGGCGTGGAAAGCGGTCGTGCAGGCGGTGGAGAATGTCGCGGATGACGGCGCCCGAAGGCGAGGTGACGACGCCGATATGGGTGGGCAGGAACGGTTTCCCCGGCTTTTTCTCGCGATCGAACAGCCCTTCCGCCTGCAAGCGGCGGCGGCGATCCTCGATCTGCTTCAACAGGGCGCCGATTCCGGCCACCTCCATGCGCTCGACGATCAGCTGGAAGCGCGAGGATTTCGGATAGGCCGACACCTTCCCGGTCGCCACCACTTCAAGGCCGTCCTCGGGGCGGAACGGCAGGCGGACGAGATTGCCTTTCCAGATCACCGACGCCACCACGGCATTCTCGTCCTTGAGGTCGAAATAGCCGTGGCCCGACTGATAGGCCTTGAAGCCGGAAATCTCGCCGCGAACGCGCACCAGCCCGAAACGGTCTTCAAGGGTGCGGCGCACCGACGACGCCAGTTCGGAAACGGAAAATTCCGGGATGTTGGGCGCGGCCTCGTTCATCCGCCCCGCATTAACGAAAGCGCCACTCCAATTCAAACCGGCCGTTCAAGCCGAACCGCTTCCCAAAAACGGGCGCTCCTCCTAACAGGCGCCATGGCCATCGACATCCTTCTTCTCGGTTCGGGCGGGCGCGAACATGCGCTGGCACGAAAGCTCGCCGAATCGACGCTTTGCCGCCGCCTGTGGGCGGCCCCCGGCAATCCGGGAATCGCCGGGCTTGCCACCCTCGTCGACGATCTCGACATGCTGGACGGCGAGGCGGTTGCCGGCTTTGCCCGCGCCCATGGCATCGGTCTCGTCGTCGTCGGGCCGGAAGCGCCGCTGGCCGCCGGCGTCGCCGATTGCCTGCGCGCCGCCGGCATCCCGGTGTTCGGGCCGTCGGCCGCCGCCGCCCGCCTCGAAGCATCGAAACGCTTCACCAAGCAACTCTGCGACGAAGCCGGAATCCCGACGGCCGGCTACCGCCACTTCAACGACCCTGGCGCCGCCCTCGCCCATGTGGCGGCCCACCCCTTGCCGGTGGTGGTGAAGGCGGACGGCCTGGCCGCCGGCAAGGGCGTCACCGTCGCCCAGAGCCGCGCCGAAGCCGAGGCGGCGCTTGGCGATCTCTTTGCCGCGGACGGCGCCGAAGTGGTGATCGAGGAATGCCTCGTCGGCGAGGAAGTGAGCTTCTTCGTACTGACGGACGGCGACACCGCCCTGCCCCTGCTGGCGGCGCAGGATCACAAGCGGGTCGGCGACGGCGACACCGGGCCAAACACCGGCGGCATGGGCGCCTATGCGCCGGCCAGCGTCTTCACCGCCGAACTGCAAGCCCGCGCCATGGCCGAGATCGTCGAGCCGACGCTGGCCGCCATGCGCCGGCGCGGCACGCCCTTTGCCGGCGTGCTGTTCTGCGGGCTGATGCTGACGGCGGAGGGACCAAAGCTCATCGAATATAATGTCCGCTTCGGCGACCCGGAATGCCAGGTGCTGATGGCACTGCTCGATTCGGATCTTGCCGAACTGCTGCTGGCCGCCGCCACCGGCCGGCTGGCGCGGCAGCGCGTGCGGTGGAAGGAAGGGGCGGCGGCCGTCGTCGTCGTCGCTTCCAGCGGCTATCCGGGCACGCCCGCCAAGGGCGGCCCGATCGCCCTTCCCGCCGAAACCGATGGCGCCGCCATCCTCCAGGCCGGAACCGCGCTTTCTGCGGACGGGCAACTGGTGGCGAACGGCGGCCGGGTGCTGGCCGTCGTCGGCGCCGGCGCGAATGTGACCATTGCCGTCGCCCGCGCCTATCGGGCCATCGAAACCATCCGCTTCGCCGACGGCTTTTATCGCCGCGACATCGGCTGGCGCGAAATCGCCCGGGAAAAGGGGCGCGGCTGACCGCCTGACCGGCCGGCCGGCCCGCGGCCAGGCCGGCGCCCGCGCCGGGGCGGGCGCCGGCCGGGGCGTCAGGAAGGATTGACAGAAAGCGTCCCCCTGAGACCGCGCGCCAGGCAACGGCTCTGCGTCAGCGTCATGGCGGCAACATCGGCCTGCGAGGCATCGGTGCTGTTGCCCTGAATCGTCCACCCGGTCGGGGTGACGCCGCCACTGTTGGCGATCAGGATCCCCGAAGTCCGGTTGTTGAGCACACGGACATTCTGGTCGCTGGAACTCAGGGTAAGCCCGGCGCCCCGGCCGATGGCGACATTGTTCTCGATCGTCACCGTCCTGGTATTGGCGCCCCAGCTGTAGAGGCCCGAGCGCCCTTCGAGCGTGCCGCTGGAAATGAGGATGTTGCCATTGATCTTCAGATTATTGACCGGAGTCGACGCCCCCATTCCCTCGAAGGTCAGCGGCCGCGTCGAATCAAAGACGCAATTTCCCGTCACCGTCACATTCTGGTGGTCGAGATAGAAGGACATGGCGTTGCCATGGATGCCGTTCACATCGGAGAGGATATTGTTGCGGACGATGGCGCCATTCACCCGTTGCAGGTAGATGCCGGTGCGGCCGATGCGACGGATGCTGTTGCCCTCGACCAGCACATTCGTCGAACCGCTGCCGGTGCGGATGACGGATGCTCCCTCCAGATTGTCGAAGCGGTTGCCGCGAATGGTGAAGTTGTTCGAATTGCCAAGGAAAATCACCCCCTGGCCGCTTCGCAGCGCGAAATCATAGACGCGGTTGCCCTCGAAGCGGATATTCTCGGTGCTGGTATGGTTTCCGGTCAGCGCCACCCCGTCATAGATGGACCCCGATTGCGACGTGCCGTGCACGAAATCCAGGCCATGGATGACGATGTTGGCCGCACGCGACACATAGAAGCCATAGCGACCGTTGCCGACCGAATATTGGCTGCCGCCATTGGCGCGCGGATAGACGAGCGCCCGGTTGCCGCCGAGCAGCGCGTAAAGCCCGGGCTTCGTCAGGGCGCGCACGCCGCCAACGATGGCCGCCTTGCCGTCGCGATCCTTGTAAAGCGGCAGGTCGGTGGCGTCGAAATAGATGGTGTTGCCGGAAACCGACAGGATTTTCCGCTTCTGCACCTCGTTGCCATAAACCCAGATCGACAGCCGGGCATTCGGCTCGTTGCGCGCCGCCGCCGCCAGCGTCGCATTTTCCAGCCGGCCGGCGCCAAGCGCCGCCACCTGCTGCACCGGAATCACCACATACTGGTATACGTCATCGTTCAGAAACGGGTCGGATGGCATCGGGGTCATCGCTTCGAACAGCGGCCCTTCGGCGTCGTAGATCTTGTGATATTCGGTCTTTGGCGTCGCATAGGTGATCAGCCACAGGCTCCGCCAGTTGGCGGCGCCGCCGCAGACGGCCTGGTTCGGGCATTTCACCGCCGACGTCACCGGGTCGGCGCCATCCCACACCCCCCGGCCCTGGCCATAGCCGCTGCCGGTATAGACGATCGGTTTCGCCGCCGTGCCGCTGTTTTTGACGACGATGGTGCCGCGATAGGGAACGCCGGCCTTGAAGCGCACGGTGTCGCCGGCGGTCAGCGTGGCTCTGGCGGCGTTGCCGGTGGCGGCCGCATCCCCCGGCGCGTGCTTCCACGGCCTGGTGGCGACGGTGCCGCTGTTGCTGTCGACGCCATCGGCGAAATCAATATAGAAGGTGCGGCCACCGCCACTGGCGACGGCCGGCACGCTGCCGCCCAGCGACGGCAGCGCGCCGGTCGCGGAACTGGCCCGAAACGGCACGTCCTCGGGCGCCGGCGGCGGATTGCCGACGCCCACCAGCATCGGCGGCAGCGCAATGCCGCCGGCGGCGGCCGACGGCGCGGCCGCCCCGGCCGGCAACGCCAGCAGCGCCGAAGCAAAAGCCCCCGCGATCGCCGCGCCAACCCGTAGCGGCGAAAAAATATCCATGCGATTGTCCAAGATGCGACTCCCGATTATTATGATGTGAGCGGACGATTATCCCCTGCGCGAAAGGCCATTTCCGGCCATTTCCTACGGCGCAAGGCGAAATCCGGCCGAAACGGCGAGCCGTTCACAATCATCGGCGGATGGTTAACTAAAATTATTAAATCGAGCCGATGGCGCGGCGCGATCAACCGATCCGGTCATCCCGGCGCGGAGTCGTCGCGCCGTCCTGCCGCGAATTGGCGTGTGAATCGGCGCGCGAATTGGCGCGCGGATTGGCCGAAGCACCGCCGCGCCCAGTGATGCCGCGTCCGGTGATTTCGCCCTCGACGACCCGCTGCCCATAGGCAGCGGCGCGCGGATCGTCCGCCTCGATCGCCTCCCCCATTTTCCGCAGCAGCCACAGCGCGATCGCCAGCACCAGCAGCCCGATCAGCCAGACGAGGACGACGACGAACTGGAGCAGGTCTCCGGCCATGTCGAGCGCGTCGGCCAGCCACTGGGTCGTCGACGGCTCCAGTTCCAGCCAGCGGGTGACGGCGACCACTCCGGCGCCGCCGGCGCCGGCGAGGCGCCACAGCAGCCAGAAAAGGCCGCTCCACAGCAGCGCCAGTACCGCGGCGACGACGGCCAGCAGCGGTCTCATGCTTCGTCCAGCCGCGACACCAGCAAGCGGTCGATCTTGCGGCCGTCCATGTCCACCACCTCGAAGCTTAGACCATGCGCTTCGAAGCGCTCGCCGGTCTGCGGAATATGCTCCAGTTCCTGCAACGCGAAGCCGGCGACGGTCTGATAGTCGCGTTCGTCGTCGAGCTGGAAGCCGAACTTCTCGGCCAGTTCGTCGGCCGGCAGGCTGCCGGCGATCAGCCAACTGCCATCGGCGCGCTCGACCATGGCCGGATCATGGCCTTCGTCGAGGTCGAAGCGGAATTCGCCGGCGATCGCCGCCAGCACGTCGGCCGGGGTGACGACTCCTTCGAAATGGCCATATTCGTCGATGACGACGGCCATCGGCACATCGGCGTCGCGAAGGGCGGTCAGCACCACGGGCGCGTCCGCCACGTCGGGCACCACCGGCACGGCCCGCACCAGCTTCTCGAGATCGAGGTCGCGCCCGTCGAGAAGCGCCGCCAGCATGTCGCGCGCCTGCACCACGCCCAGAATCCGCTCGAACGAGCCGTCGGCCACCAGCAGGCGGGTATGGCCGGTGGCGGCCAGCCGCGCCCGCACTTCCTCGCGGCTCGCCTGGGCATCGACCCAGTCCACCTCGCGGCGGGGGGTCATCACGCCGCGCACCTGGCGGTCGGCGAAGCGCATGATTCCGGCGATCAGCTCGCGTTCCTTGCCTTCGAGCACGCCCGCCTCCTCCGCCTCCTGCACCACATGGCGGAATTCCTCTTCGGTGACGGCGTTGTCGGCCTCGCGGTTGAGGCCGAGCAGCCGGAACACCAGGGCGCTCGACGCGTCCAGCAAGGCAACGAAGGGAGTGGTCAGCCGGGTCAGCAGGTCCATCGACGGCGCCACCAGCGCCGCCAGCCGCTCGGGCGCGCGCAGCGCCAGCTGCTTCGGCACCAGTTCGCCGACGATGAGCGACAAATAGGTGACGACGAGGATGACGAGGGCAAAACCAAGCTGCGGGGCAAGCGTCGCCGACAGGCCGGCCCGTTGCAGCAGTTCCCCGGTCGGGCCGGCGAGGCTGGCCCCGGAAAAGGCGCCGTTGGCGATGCCGACGAGGGTGATGCCGATCTGCACTGCCGACAGGAAGCGCCCCGGTTCCCCCTGGAGGCGGACGGCGGTGGCGGCGCCGCGCACGCGCGCCCGCTCCATCACCGCGAGGCGCGCCTTTCGCGACGACACGATCGCCAGTTCGGCGGCGGCAAAAAAGCCGTTCAAGGCGATCAGCGCCAATATGATGGCGACATCGGTCCAGGGAAAGCCCATGATCCTGCCGTCTATGCCGGGAACGATCCTTCCACTCAAGTAACGAAATTGCTCTGTCAAACTCAGTATCACTA
>CAYYGQ010000081.1:0-8023 GCA_964471485.1 uncultured Sandaracinobacter sp.
CCCACCACCGTCAGCCGGTTCTGCGCGTCGGTGACGCGCCAGCCGGTGAGCGCAAGGCCGCCGGGGGCGGCGCTGTCCGGCTTCAGGAAAAACAGGATGCGGCCGAAATCGGGCCGTTTCGGGTCTTCCGCTTCGACGGCGATCTGCCCCGGCAAGGGAGACTGCGCCTCGGGCAGCACCCGGGCCAGGCGCGACAGGTCGGCCTTGGGGTCGAGCAGCACGCCAAGCGGCGTGGAGCGGATCGGCCACTCCGACACCTGCGCCACCTTATAGTCGACGAAGCTCAGCCGCCTGCCGTCGGCCACCACCAGATAAGGCGAGGAGGCGCCATAATCGAAGCGGATCTTCCCCGGCCGCTTCAGCGTCATGGTGCCGGTGGCAACCGTGCCGTTGTCGGCGGTCTGGCGGAAGTCGGCGACGAGGGTGGTGGTGGCGGCCAGCGCCCGCTCGACTGTCGCGAGATCGGGCGCGGCGCTGGCCGGGGCCAGCATGGCGACGGCCGCCAGCCCGGCCAGAAGAAAGGTGGGTTTCATGGCCTCGCTTCTGCCGGTGCGGCGTTGAACCGCCGTTGAATGCCGGCAACCGCCGCCCCCAGTTCCTCGAAATGGCCGATCACCGCATCGGCGCCAAGCCCCGCCACCGGCTCGGTCGAATAGCCGTGCGACAGCAGCACCAGCGGCACGGCGGCGTTCTTGGCGGTTTCGGCGTCCACCGTCGAATCGCCGACGAAGATCATGCGCCGCCCGCCGGTCCGCGCCAGCGTTTCCCGCAAATGCCTTGGGTCGGGCTTGCGGAACGGCAGCGAATCGCCGCCGAGAAGCGCCCGAAAGCGCCCGCCCCAGCCCAGATGGTCGATCAGGTCGCGCGCCATCGCCGCCGGCTTGTTGGTGCAGATACCCATCTGGAAGCCCTGCCCCGCCAGCCGGTCGAGCGCCGGCTCCACCCCTGCGAACGGCCGGCTGTGCACCGCCAGATGCGCGGCATAATAAGCAAGGAATCCTGTCAGGCCCGAATCAAGCTCGGCGGCGCTGGCGCCGCCGCTGGCCGCCAGCCCGCGTTCGAGCAGGGCGCGCGCCCCCCGC
Source organism: uncultured Sandaracinobacter sp. (assembly GCA_964471485.1). Taxonomy (GTDB): domain Bacteria; phylum Pseudomonadota; class Alphaproteobacteria; order Sphingomonadales; family Sphingomonadaceae; genus Sandaracinobacteroides. The sequence continues at coordinate 1,083 of CAYYGQ010000081.1, forward strand.
CCCACCAGATGGCGCACGCTGGCGGGCGCCACCTCGGGCCGCCCCATGCCGGCCAGCACATGGTTCAAGGCGGCGGCCAGATCGTCGGCGGTATCGACCAATGTGCCGTCAAGGTCGAAGATGATGGTGTCGAACTGCATGATGCGCGCCTAGGCGCTGGCCGCGCGGAAGGCAAACCGCCGGCTTTCCAGCGCGCGCCCGCTGTGGCAGGGCATGGCCATGGCCGAATCCCCGACCCCGACCCCACCCCCGAACCCGCGATGCGCCGCCATCCTTCTTGCTGCCGGCAAGGGCACGCGCATGCATTCGTCGCTGCACAAGGTGCTGCACGCCGTTGGCGGCCGGCCGATGCTGCTGCACCTGCTGGATTCGCTGGCCCCGCTGGCGCCATGGCGCACCTTCATCGTCGTCGGCGACCGCGCCGAGCAGGTGGCGCGCGCCCTTGGGGAACGCGACGCCGAACTGGTGATCCAGAATCCGCAGCGCGGCACCGGCCACGCCGTGTTGCAGGCGGCCGAGCATCTGCCGGATTTCGACGGGCCTGTCCTCATCCTCTTCGGCGACGTGCCGCTGGTGGAAACGGCGACGATGCGCCGGCTGCTGGCGGCGCTCGACCATGCGGCCATCGCCGTCCTCGGCTTTCGCCCCGAAGTCCCTGGCGCCTATGGCCGCATCCTCGCCGACAGCGACGGCCGCATCGAGAAGATGGTGGAAGCGAAGGACGCCAGCGCCCGGGAACTGGCCGTGCCGCTTTGCAACAGCGGGCTGATGGCGGTGCGCGGGCCGTTGCTGCGGCCGCTGCTGAAGCGCATCGGCAACGACAATGCGGCGGGCGAATATTATCTCCCCGACATCGTGATGCTGGCCATCGCCGACGGCCATGGCGCGCTGGTCCTTGAAACCTCGGCCGACGAGGTGGCCGGGGTCAACAGCCGCGCCGAACTGGCCGACGCCGAGGCGCGCTTCCAGCGCCACATGCGGCAAAAAATGCAGGATGCCGGCGTCACCCTCGTCGCGCCGGAAACCGTGTTCTTCGCCAGCGACACCCGCATCGGCGCCGACACCGTCGTCGAACCCTATGTGTTGTTCGGCCCCGGTGTCGACATCGAAGGCGGCTGCACCATCCGCGCCTTCTCGCATCTGGAAGGGGCGCGCATCGAAGGCGGCTGCGAAGTCGGTCCCTATGCAAGGCTTCGCCCCGGAACCCTGCTTCGGACGGGAGCGAAAATCGGCAATTTCGTCGAGACCAAGAAGGCCGTGCTCGGCCCCGGCGCCAAGGCCAACCACCTGAGCTATCTTGGCGACGCCGAAATCGGCGCCCGAGTCAACATCGGCGCCGGCACCATCACCTGCAACTACGACGGCTTCGGCAAATACCGCACCCTGATCGGCGACGGCGCCTTCATCGGCTCCAATTCGTCGCTGGTGGCGCCGGTCTCCATCGGCGCCCGCGCCATCGTCGGCGCCGGCAGCACCGTTTCCGGCAGCATCGAGCCGGACGCCCTGGCGCTGACCAGGGCAAAGGCCGAAGTGAAGCCGGGCTGGGCCGCCCGCTTCCGGGCGAAAATGCAGAATATGAAGGGGAAGCGCTGATGTGCGGCATTGTCGGCATCCTGGGCGCGGGGAATGTCGCCGGCGCCCTTCTCGAAGGGCTGAAACGGCTGGAATATCGCGGCTATGATTCGGCCGGCATCTGCACCCTTCACGACCAGCAGTTCGAGCGCCGCGCCGAGGGCAAGCTCGGTAACCTTGCCTCCCGCCTTCAGGAGCAGCCGCTGCCCGGCAGCATCGGCATCGCCCACACCCGCTGGGCGACGCACGGCGCGCCGACGGAAGCCAACGCTCACCCGCACATCGTCGGCGACGTGGCGGTGGTGCACAACGGCATCATCGAGAATTTCAAGGAATTGCGCGACGAACTTCAGGCGGAAGGCCGGCCGTTCCTTTCGGAAACCGACACCGAGGTGGTGGGCCATCTGCTGGCGCGCGAGCTTGAGGCGGGAAAAAGCCCGGAAGAAGCCGTCGCCGCGGTGCTGCCGCGCTTGCGCGGCGCCTTCGCCCTGGCGCTGATGTTCCGCGCCGACCCGGATCTGCTGATCGCCGCCCGCCTCGGCGCGCCGCTTACCATCGGCCTTGGCGAGGGGGAAAATTATCTCGGCTCGGACGCGCTGGCGCTTGCCGGCCTGACGCAACGCATTCTTTACCTTGAAGAAGGTGACTGGGCGATGGTGCGGCGCCGGTCGGTGAGGATTTTCGATGCGGCCAACCGGCCGGTGGTGCGCGAGGTGGTGCAGTCGGGCGTGTCCAGCGCCTTCACCGAAAAGGGCAATTACCGCCACTTCATGCTGAAGGAAATCCACGAGCAGCCCCTGTCGGTCGCGCAGACGCTGCAATCCTATCTGAAGCCCTTTTCCGGCGAAGTGGCGCTGCCGGACACCGGCTTCGACCTCGGCAAGGTCGAGCGGGTGCGAATCATCGCCTGCGGCACCAGCTATTACGCCGGCATGGTGGCGAGCTATTGGCTGGAGAAATTCGCCCGCCTTCCCGTCGAAATCGACTTCGCCTCGGAATTTCGCTACCGCGACCCCGTTCTCACCCCGGGGGGCCTGGCCCTTTTCATCAGCCAGTCGGGCGAGACCGCCGACACGCTGGCGGCGCTTCGCCACGCCCGCGCCGCCGGGCAGAACATCGCCGCCGTGGTCAACGTCCCCACCAGCAGCATGGCGCGCGAAGCCGACCTGCTGCTGGAAACCCACGCCGGCCCGGAAATCGGCGTCGCCTCCACCAAGGCCTTCACCTGCCAGTTGGCCGTGCTCGCGGCGCTCGCCGCCGGCATGGCGCGGAAACGCGGCCTGATCGACGCCGCCGAGGAACGCTCGATCGTCGGCCAGCTGGTGGAGGCGCCCGCCGCCCTGAACGCGGCGCTGGAGCATGACGCGGCGATCGAGGCCATCGCCCCCCTGGTGGCGAAAGCGCGCGACGTGCTCTATCTCGGCCGCGGGCCGGATTATCCGATGGCGCTTGAAGGCGCGCTTAAACTGAAGGAAATCAGCTACATCCACGCCGAAGGCTATGCGGCGGGCGAAATGAAGCACGGCCCCATCGCGCTGATCGACGACAATGTGCCGGTGATCGTGCTGGCGCCATCGGGGCCGTTGTTCGAGAAAACCGTCTCCAACATGGAGGAGGTGCGGGCGCGCGGCGGCCGGGTGATCCTCATCTCCGACCAGCGCGGCATCGAGCAGGCCGGCGACGGCTGCATGGCCACCCTTGCCATGCCGGACGTGCATCCGCTGATCGCCCCCCTCGTCTATGCGGTGCCGGTGCAACTGCTGGCCTATCATGTGGCGGTGCTGAAGGGCACCGATGTCGACCAGCCCAGAAACCTCGCGAAATCGGTGACGGTGGAGTAGCGGACGGCGGAACGGAGAAGCCTGTGGCGTTCGACTTTGATTATTTCGTCATCGGCGCGGGTTCGGGCGGCGTGCGCTCGGCCCGGATCGCCGCCGCGCACGGCGCGAAGGTGGCGATCGCCGAGGAATATCGCGTCGGCGGCACCTGTGTCATCCGGGGCTGCGTGCCGAAAAAGCTGCTGGTGATGGGGGCGGCCTTCGCCGGCCATTTCGAGGACGCCGCCCGCTTCGGCTGGACGGCGCACAGCCCCCGTTTCGACTGGCCGACGCTTCGCGACCATGTGGCGGCCGAGGTGGACCGGCTGAACCGCGCCTACCAGCAGACGCTCGACAACAACCGGGTGACGAGCATCCACGGCCGGGCAACCATCGTTGGCGCGAACCGCGTTGCCGTCGACGGCCGCGAAATAACGGCCAGGCATGTGCTGGTGGCCAGCGGCGCCCGCCCGCATGTGCCGGCCATCCCCGGCGCCGAACATGGCATCACTTCGAATGAAATCTTCCACTTGGCCGAACTGCCGCAGCGCGCCGTCATTTGCGGCGGCGGCTATATCGCCAATGAATTTGCCGGCATTTTGAACCAGTTGGGCGTGGAGGTAACGATGGCGCTGCGCTCGGACACGCTGCTGCGCGGCTGGGACCGCTCGCTCGCCGAGCGTCTGCTCGCCATGTCGAAGGCGCGCGGCATCGCCTTTCGCTTCGACGCGCCGCCAGAGCGGCTGGAGAAAAACGCCGATGGCTCGCTTTTGCTGCATTGCGGCGGCAAGGCGCTGAACGCCGACCTTGTGCTTTTCGCCACCGGGCGCGTTCCCAACAGCGAAGGGCTTGGCCTCGAAGCCCTCGGGCTGCAACCCGGCCAAAACGGCGCCATCGCCGTCGACGCCGCCAGCCACACCGCGCTTCCCTGGCTGCACGCCGTCGGCGATGTCACCGACCGGCTGCAACTGACGCCGATCGCCATCCGCGAGGGGCACGCGCTCGCCGACGAACTGTTCGGCGGCCGGAAATGGCGGGCCAGCCACGAATGCGTGCCCTCGGCGGTGTTCAGCAACCCGCCGCTCGCCAGCGTCGGCCCGTCCGAGGAAGATGCACGCCAGCGGCTCGGCGACGGCTTGCGCGTCTTCACCGCCGAATTCCGGCCGATGCAGAACAGCATGACCGGGCGCGACGAACGCTGTTTCTACAAGCTGCTGGTCGACGCCAGCGACGACCGGGTGATCGCCGCCCACATGATCGGCCCGGAATCGCCCGAGATCCTGCAAGCCCTCGCCATCGCCGTCAAAGCCGGCGTCACCAAGGCGCAACTGGACGAAACCGTCGCCCTTCACCCGTCGATGGCCGAGGAACTGGTGCTGATGCGCTAGCCGCGCCTGAAGCTGAGCTTGAATCCGGCGACCATCCGCGCCATGTGCGTTCGCATGAACAAGCCATGGACCCCTGACAGTTGGCGGCAGGCCGAAGCGCGGCATCTGCCTTCCTGGCCCGACGCCGCCAAGGCGGCCAGCGTCGAAGCGGACCTCAAGGGCTTTCCGCCGCTGGTGTTCGCCGGCGAAACCCGGCAACTGACTTCGCGCCTTGCCGAAGTGGCGGCCGGCCGCGCCTTCCTGCTGCAAGGCGGCGACTGCGCCGAAAGCTTCGCCGAATTCCACCCCGACAATATCCGCGACACCTTCCGCGTGCTGTTGCAGATGGCCGTCACCCTCACCTTCGCCAGCCATATGCCGGTGGTGAAGCTGGGGCGCATGGCCGGCCAGTTCGCCAAGCCGCGCTCGTCGCCCACCGAGGAAGTGGGCGGCATCACCCTCCCCTCCTATCTGGGCGACATCGTCAACGACATCCATTTCGAGGAAGCGGCGCGCATCCCCGACCCGGACCGGCAGAAACGCGCCTATATGCAGGCGGCGGCGACCCTCAATCTGCTGCGCGCCTTTGCAACGGGCGGCTATGCCAATCTCCACCAGGTGCACCGCTGGAATCTCGAATTCATGGCGCGCTCGCCGTGGGCGGAGCGCTATTCCGAACTGGCGAACCGCATCGGCGAATCGCTTTCCTTCATGGAAGCCTGCGGCCTTTCGCCCGACACCGTGCCGCAACTGAAGACGACGGAATTCTACACCAGCCACGAAGCGCTGCTGCTGGGCTATGAAGAAGCCATGACCCGCGCCGACAGCCTGTCGGGCGACTGGGTGGACACGTCGGCGCACATGCTGTGGATCGGCGACCGCACCCGCTTCGAAGGCTCGGCCCATGTCGAATTTCTGCGCGGCGTCATCAACCCCATCGGCATGAAATGCGGGCCGTCGCTCAAGGCCGACGATCTGCTCCGCCTGATCGACATCTTGAACCCGAAGAATGTGCCGGGGCGGCTGACGCTCATCACCCGCTTCGGCGCCGACAAGGTAGAGGCGCATCTTCCCGCCCTCGTCCGCGCCGTCCAGCGCGAAGGGAAGGAAGTGATCTGGTCGTCCGATCCGATGCACGGCAACACGGTGAAATCGGCGTCGGGCTACAAGACGCGGCCGTTCGACCGCGTGCTGGCCGAAGTGAAACAGGTGTCGGCGGTGCACCGCGCCGAAGGCAGCTTCATGGGCGGAATCCACATCGAGATGACCGGGCAGAACGTCACCGAATGCACCGGGGGGGCGGTCGCCGTCACCGACGAAAGCCTGGCCGACCGCTACCACACCCACTGCGACCCGAGGCTGAACGCCGGCCAGTCGCTGGAGCTTGCCTTCCTGCTGGCGGAAGCGCTGGCGGCGAACCGTCGCGACCTGTCAGCCGCCGCCTGATCGAGCCAGGCGCATCGCCGCATAGTCCCGCACGCGGCCATCGGCGATGGCGTCGCGCAAGCCCTGCATCAACTGCTGGTAATGCCAGAGGTTATGCTCGGTCAGCAGCATGGCGCCCAGCATTTCCCTGGCCTTGAACAGATGGTGCAGATAGGCGCGGCTGTAGTGCGCGCACACCGGGCACGGGCATTCGCCATCCAGCGGCAAATCGCTTTCGGCGTGGCGGGCGTTCCTTAAATTGAGCGTGCCGTCCAGCACAAAGGCCTGCGCCGTCCGCCCGGAGCGGGTCGGCAGCACGCAGTCGAACATGTCGACGCCACGCAGCACGGCGCCAATGATGTCGGACGGTTTCCCCACGCCCATCAGGTAACGCGGCTTTTCCGCCGGCAATTGTTCGGGGGCGTAATCCAGCACTTCGAACATGGCCTGCTGCCCCTCGCCGACGGCGAGGCCGCCGATGGCATAGCCTTCAAAGCCGATTTCGCGCAACGCTTCGGCGGATTCAGCACGCAAATGGCGGTGCACGCCGCCCTGCTGGATTCCGAACAGCGCCGGCGCCGGGTTTTGCCGGAAAGCATCGCGCGAGCGTTTCGCCCAGCGCATGGAGAGGCGCATGGCGTCGGCGGCCTGCTCCACTGTGGCCGGATATGGCACGCACTGGTCGAAGGCCATGACGATGTCCGAACCCAGCAGCCGCTGGATTTCGGCAGGGCGCGATACCGGCCGATACGGGCGAAGG
>CAYYGQ010000082.1:0-7923 GCA_964471485.1 uncultured Sandaracinobacter sp.
CGCCGCATGATGCTTCGACATGGTGCAGATCATGTAGAGACCGGCGGCCTTCGCCTGCGTCGGCGCCGTATAGGGCGCCGGCCGCCGCCAGGGGGCGATGTCGAGCCGCAGCCCCTTGGCCAGCGCTTCTTCGCCGAAATAGGCGCCCCAGCTCCAGCAGGCGATGGCGAGGTGGATTTTGGCGTTCTGCGCCGCAACCCCCATCTGCTCGCTGCCGCGCCAGGCAAAGGGGCGCATATAGGCGTCGCGCAAGCCCGAATCCGCCAGCGTGTCGCGGCAGGCCTGCATGATCTCCGCAAGCGACCAGGGAATGCGGAATCCCATGATCTCGGCCGAGCGAATCAGCCGTTCGGAATGGGCCTGCAAGGCGAACGGCTGGCCGTTGTAACAGCGCAGGCCTTCGAACACCGAGCTTGCGTAATGAAGGGCGTGGGTGAGGACGTGGACGCTGGCCTCGCGCCAGGGAACCAGTTTGCCGTCGAGCCAGATGGTGCCATCCCGATCGTCGTAATTCGCCGCCACTCCACCAGCCATGCCCACATTCTCCATTCATCGAAGCTTCGCGCCGGGGCAAAGCCGCCAGCGCGGCTATCATGTTCGGACCGGGCCGGCAACCGGATCGGAACAGAGGGATGGATCCGGGGAATCAGCCGGGCCGCAGGCGGCCGCAAAAGGCCGCCAGCCCCGGCAAGCCGACAAGATCGGCGGAGAGGCCGTCGCGCTCGGCCCGCTCGGCCTTGTCCAGCAAATGATCGAGCGCCGCCATGGTCGCCGCCATATCGGCGCTGTCGTCGGCGAGCCACGCCCGGAACGAGCGCCAGCCCACGAACGCCAGCGCCAGGCCGCGGGCGCGGCCGCGAAGCCGCCCGGTTTTCCCGGTTTCCCTGGTCTCCACACCGGCAGCCAGCGCCAGCCGGCGCAGATGCAGGCCGGCCCGGCCGCCGACCAGCAGCGCCATCGACGGATTGCGCGCCTTCCAGATGGCCAGAACCGCCGGCCGCCATTCCTGCAACAGATCGAATCCGGCCATGAAGCCGTCGAACAACCGCTCGCGGAGGCCGCCGGCCGACGCCGACGCCGCTTCGACCGCCGCATCCGCCACCCGGTCCTGAAGCCTGGCGAGCGCCGCGAAACGGTCGCCAAGCGTGGCCCGCAGCCCGTCGCCGTCAAGCCCGGAATCGGCCCCGGAAGCAGCGATAACAGCGTCCGCGCTGGCGCCCTTCCAGCCGGCAGCGGCAATCGCCTCCATCCAGCCGGCCAATGCCCGTTCCTGGGCGCGTTCCTGGGCGCGTTCCTGTGCCCGTTCCTGTTCCGGGCCGTCCACGCTCAGGCCCGCGACGCCTGCGAGGCGCTGTCGGCGGCGACGGCCAGTTCGCGCGAACGCTCGGCGGCGGCGCGAACGGTGGTACGCAACAGGCTCGACAGCACGCCCTCGCCGTCGAGCACGTCGAGACCGGCTTCGGTGGTGCCGTTGGGGCTGGTCACCTGCTGGCGCAGCTTTGCCGGCGAAAGCTCCGATTGCCGCGCCAGCTCGGCGGCGCCGGCGATGGTTTCGAGCGACAGCCGCCGCGCCATATCGGCGTCGAGACCGACCGATTCCGCCGCCGCCGCCATCGCCTCGATGAAGCGGAACAGGAAGGCCGGCCCGGACCCCGACACCGCCGTCACCGCGTCGAAACGGCTTTCGTCCTCCAGCCGCTCGATCGCGCCGACGGCGCCGAGCAGCGCTTCCACCGCCTCGACATCGCCGTCGCCGGCGGCGCCCCGATAAAGCGCGCTGACGCCGCGACCGATGCGGGCCGGCATGTTCGGCATGATTCGAACGACGGCGGCGCCGGGGAAAAGGCCGAGGATGCTGTCGGCGCGCACCCCGGCCAGCATCGAGACGACGAGCGGCTCCGCGGTCAGCAGCGGCGCCAGTTCGGCGGCGATCCGCGCCAGCAGTTGCGGCTTGATGGCCAGCACCACCAGCGTTGGATCGGGGGCGCTGGCGGCCGCTTCGGCCGCCGTCGCGGCGACGGCGCCGGCAAAGCCCGGCGGCAGGCCGCCGGGGGCCGGGTCGATGACGGTGACGTTGGCGGCGGGCAGGCCGCAGGCCAGCCAGCGGGCGAGGAGCGTGCCACCCATCGAGCCGCAGCCGACGAGCCAGATCCGGCGCAGGCGGCCGGAGGCATCGGAGAGAGAGGAACTGGACATTTCCATTCCCCCTAGGAGCGCCCGCGGATTCCGGCAAGAGAGCGGGGAAGCGCGGATGGCGCCACGGATGGCCGTTTGCCTTGCCGGGGCGCCTGACCGGGGCGCTTGACCGGGGCGCCCGCTTCGCCCAATCCCCCCGCGACGTTCAGGGAGATTGGCGATGCCGGCCGGAGTGGACATCAGGGGCGAGGTGCCGCCCGGCGGGGAATCGATGCTGTCGCCGCCGGCGCTGGCCTTCGCCGCCCATCTGCACCGCATGTTCGAGGAAACGCGCCAGGCGCTGCTTCGCGCCCGCGCCGAGCGCCGGTTGTGGCGGCAAGGCGGGGCAGCGCCCGATTTCGCGGCGGAAACCTCGGCCATCCGCGACGGCCACTGGCAGGTGGCGCCGCCGCCGGCCGGGCTTGCCGGCCGCACCTCCCTTCGCATCGGCCCGTCCGACCGTCGCTCCATCGCCGCCGCCAGCGCCGCCCTGCCGGCCGACGCGAAGGGAGGGGCGGCCGGCCTTTACGCCGCCTCGCTCGAAGACGCCACCGCCCCCTCCTTCCACAATCTGCTGGCCGGGCAGGCGGAATTCCGCGAAGCGGCCGCCGCGCCGCACCATCCGCCCCTGCTGCTGGTGCCGCGCGGGTGGCATCTGCCGGAAGCGCATCTTCTGGTCGACGGCGCGGAAATCTCGGCTTCGATCTTCGATTTCGCGCTTTCTTTCTTCCACAATGCACAGGCCATGCGGCAACGCGGCGCCACGCCGTTTTTCCTGCTGCCGAAGATGGAACATTTTCTGGAGGCCCGCCTCTGGCACAACATCTTCGTGCTGGCGCAATCCATCCTCGGCCTGCCGCTCGGCTCGCTCCGGGCCATGGTCATGATCGAGACGGTGCCGGGCGCCCTCATGGCCGAGGAAATGCTCTACGAACTGCGCGACCATGCGCCATGCCTCGGCCTCGACGGCACCGACTATCTGTTCAGCTATCTCAAGACCTTCGACGACGACGCCACCAGACTGCTGGCCGACCGGGCCGAATGCGACGACGACCGGGCCGGGCACGGCGCCGACTCGCCGCTTGTGGCCGCCTGCGCGCGGCATCTGCGCCGCATCGGCCAGCGGCGCGGCGCGGCAACGATCGGCGTCGCCTTGCAGAATGGCGCCGCTCCCGCCGTCTTCCAGAATGGCGGCGACCCCGCCGTCTTGCAGAATGGCGGCGGTCCCGCCGCATCCGCCGACGATCGGGCGAGCGCCGCCGAGCTCTTCGCCGCGCCACCAGCAGGCGCCACCAGCGCCGGGCTGGCGCGAAACGTCTTCGTCGCCATCGGCGTCCTCGCCGCCTGGCTGCGCGGCGAAGGGCATATCCAGATCGACGGCCGGCCGGCGGACATCGCCGCCGCCGAACTCTGCCGCGCCCGGCTCTGGCAGTGGCGGCGGCACGGCGCCATTCTGGAAGACGGCACCGTGGTGACCGGGCGGCGGCTCAACAGCGAGATCAAAGCCCAGCTCGGCCGCTGGAAGGAAGCGGTCGGCGACGAGGAGTCGCGGCGGGGGCAATATCGCGAGGCCGCCACCATCCTCCTCGATCTGGTGCTGGAACAGCAATTGCCCGAGTTCCTCACCCTGCCCTGCTATCGCCGGTTTCTGGCCGCATGACGGGGCGCATGACGGGGGCCTGACGGGGCGCCTCTGACGAGATGGACGCAATTCTGCTGCCAATCGGCGGGCGAGTCGCTATGAAGCGGCAAAATAGCTGAAAACAGAGGACCGACTTGGCAAAAACCGCACTGATCACTGGCGTCACCGGGCAGGACGGCGCCTATCTGTCCGAATTGCTGCTGCAAAAGGGTTATGTCGTCCATGGCGTCAAACGGCGGTCGTCGTCGTTCAACACCGGGCGGATCGACCATCTCTACCAGGATCCGCACGAGGGCGACAGCCGCTTCCACCTGCACCACGGCGACCTGACCGACGCCACCAACCTCATCCGGCTGGTGCAGGAAACCCAGCCCGATGAAATCTACAATCTGGCGGCGCAAAGCCATGTCGCCGTCAGCTTCGAGACGCCCGAATACACCGCGAACTCCGACGCGCTCGGCACGCTCCGGCTGCTGGAGGCGATCCGCATCCTGAAGCTCGAAGGCAAGACCCGCTTCTATCAGGCGTCCACGTCCGAACTCTATGGCAAGGCGCAGGCGGTGCCGCAGTCGGAAACGACGCCCTTCTATCCGCGCAGCCCCTATGCGGCGGCCAAGCTCTACGCCTACTGGATCACCGTCAACTACCGCGAGGCCTATGGCCTGTTCGCGGCGAACGGCATCCTCTTCAACCACGAATCGCCGCTCAGGGGCGAAACCTTCGTCACCAGGAAGATCACCCGCGCCGTGGCCGCAATCGAGACGGGCCGGCAGAAACAGCTCTACCTCGGCAATCTCGACGCCAGGCGCGACTGGGGCCACGCCCGCGACTATGTGGACGGCATGTGGCGCATCCTCCAGCACGGCCGCGCCGAGGACTGGGTGCTTGCAACCGGCACGACGACGACGGTGCGCCGCTTCGTCGAACTGGCCTTCGCCGAAATCGGCCGCGAAATCCTCTGGGAAGGCGAAGGGGTGAACGAAGTCGGCCGCGATTCGAACGACGGCCGCATCCTCGTCGCCGTCGACCCCGGCTATTTCCGCCCCACCGAAGTGGACCTGCTGCTGGGCGATCCGGCCAAGGCCAAGCGCGAACTCGGCTGGTCGCACACCACCACGCTGCCCGAAATGGTGAAGGAAATGATGGCGGCCGACCTTGCCGACGCGCGCCGGAGCTAGCGCCTTGGGCCTGCCATTTTCCCTTGAGGGGCGGCGCATCTTCGTCGCCGGCCATCGCGGCATGGTGGGGGGGGCCGTCGTCCGCCGCCTGGCGGCCGAGCCGGTGGGCGAAATCCTCACCGTCGACCGCCGCCGGCTCGATCTGCGCGACCAGCGCGCGGTTTCCCTGTGGATGGAGGAAAACCGCCCCGATGTGGTGGTGGTGGCGGCGGCGAAAGTCGGCGGCATCGTCGCCAACGACCGCCACCCGGCCGATTTCCTGTCCGACAATCTCGCCATCCAGTCGAACCTCATCGACAGCAGCGCCCGGATCGGCGTCGCCAAGCTGCTGTTCCTCGGTTCCTCCTGCATCTACCCGCGCATGGCGCCGCAGCCGATCCCCGAGGACGCCCTGCTTTCCGGCCCGCTGGAGCCGACCAACCAGTGGTATGCCATCGCCAAGATCGCCGGCCTGAAGCTTTGCGAGGCCTATCGCCGCCAGCACGGCCACGACTTCATTTCGGCGATGCCGACCAACCTCTACGGTCCCGGCGACAATTACGACCTGCAATCGAGCCATGTCCTCCCCGCCCTCATCCGCAAGGCGCACGAAGCGAAATGCGCGGGCGCCGCCGAACTGCCGGTGTGGGGAACCGGAACCCCGAGGCGCGAATTCCTGCATGTGGACGATCTGGCCGACGCCCTCGTCTTCCTGCTGCGACACTATAGCGACGACCGGCACATCAACGTCGGCACGGGGCACGACATCGCCATCGGCGAAGTGGCGCGGCTGGTCGCCGAAGTGGTGGGCTTCGAAGGCAGGCTGGCGTTCGATCCGTCGAAGCCCGACGGCACGCCCAGGAAGCTGATGGACGGCGGCCGCCTCGCCGCCCTCGGCTGGACGGCAAAAATCGGCCTTCGGGACGGCCTTCAGGACGCCTACCGCCATTTCCTCGAACAGCAGCCCGGACGGACGTGACCAGGATCAGCGTCGTCACCGTCGCCTGGAACGCCGAGGCGACCATCGCCGACACCATGGCGTCGGTCGCGGCGCAGGATTGCGACGACTTCGAGCATGTCGTCGTCGATGGCGCCTCGACCGATCAAACGCTGTCGATCGTCCGCGATCTGGCGACGAAGCGCACCCGAATCGTCAGCGAAGCCGACCATGGCATCTACGACGCCATGAACAAGGGCGCGGCCATGGCCGCGGGCGGCTATCTCGGCTTCCTCAACGCCGACGATTTTCTGACCCGCACCGATGCGCTGGCCCGGATCGCCGCCGCCGCCGCCGACCGGCCGGCGGCGGTGGCGGCGGGCGTCGCCATCGTCGATTCCACGCGCCCCGAACGCTGGCGGCGCAGCTATTCGGCCACGCATTTCCGCCGTTATATGCTGCGGTTCGGCCACATGCCGCCGCACCCCGGCTTCTACGCCAGGAGCGACTGGTTTCGCCGCATCGGCCCGTTCCGCACCGACCTCGGCATCAGCGCCGATTTCGACTGGGTGCTGCGCTTCTATCTGGCCGGGCTGCGCCCGCGCGCCATCCCGGAAACGCTGGTGGCGGTGCGCGAAGGCGGCGCCAGCAACCGCGGTTTCGAAAGCCGGAAAGTGATCGCCCGGGAAACCCGCCGCGCCCTCGGCGACGCCGGCGTCTGGACCGCCGCCCCCCTGCTCTGGGGCAAATACGCGGTGAAGATCGGCCAGTTCGCCATGCCGCCGCGCCAGTATCCGGCCCCTCAGCCGGTGCGCTGGATGCCGCCGGCCGAGGGACAGGCTTCCGGGTAAAGCAGGGCGAGGAGGCGGCCGGCCACCGTTTCCCAGTCGGGCGGGATCGAGGCCAGCCGCGCCCGCCAGTCCGGCCACCAGCCGGCGGCCAGCCGGCGGTGAAGATCGGCCGCCGCCCGCTGCAAAGAGGCAAGATCCGCTGGATCGAAATAGAAGGCGCCGTCGCCGCAAAGCGCTCGCGCATAGGGAAGATCGGGGCAGAGGATCGGCAGGCCCAGGAACATCGCCTCCACCAGCGGGAAGCCATAGCTTTCGTCGGTGGAAAGGAACAACAGCGCGTCGGCCGCTGCATATTGGCGCAGCATGGCGTCCGGCCCGAGCCGGCCGGCGCAGCGGACGAAGGGCACGCCCGGCGCCGGATTGCGCTCGGGCGCGATCGTCAGCAGCAGATCGTCGACCAGGCCCGCCCAGCCGTCCATCGCGCCGAGGCCCGCCAGCAGGGCGTGATTCTTGTGCGGATAACCGGCGGCCGGATAAAAAAGCGACAGGCCCACAGCCGCGCCAGCGCGGCCGTGGCGGCGCAACCCGGCTTTCGCCACCCACTCGGGCGGCGGCTGCGGCACGACATGCAGCAGCCTCTCGTCCATGCCATAGGTCGCCAGCAGCGAATCGCGCATGACATCGGTTTGCACGACGATGGCCGCGACATGGGGAAGATTGGCGCGAAACAGCGCCCGCATCACCCGATAGCGAAAGGCCCGCGAACCGCTGTCCGCCAGATGCGGCGTCTGGACGAACACCACCTGCCGCCTCGCCGTCCGCATCGGCAGGTCGCCAAGGGTCAGCAGCGGCGCGCCGCCGCCCTTTTCCCGGCGCAGGCATTCGAGCGGACGGGACAGGGAATTCGGCAGCCGCCTTCGATAGCGGCTGCACCCGGTGCCGCCGGCGCGCGGCGCATAATCGGCCAGCCCGCCCCGGTCGGGCAGCAGCAGCGACTCGACCCGAACGTCCGGCAGCCCCTCGATCGCCGGCAGCAGCGATTCCGCCAGCTGCACGGCGCCAAGCCCGGTCACATTGCTGGCGCCGACACGGATGGGCAGGCGCCCTGCTCGATCATCCATGCCCGCCACCGTGGCAGATCGGCCCGGCCGCCGAAAGCAGCGCCGTGCTCAGGCCAGCAGCGCGCGCAGCATCCAGGCGGTTTTCTCGTGCACCTGCATG